>JAEXXN010000006.1 GCA_023405875.1 Bacillota bacterium
GCCCATTGAGTACTATGATGAAAAAACAGGCGGGATCAAAGGTGTCACAAAGGATTTATTTGATTTGTTATCAAAGCATACGGGTCTCAGATTTGAATTTGTAAGAGCGGAGAACTTGAGTCAGGCATTGGATTTTGTAAAAACAGGCGAAGCCGACATGATAAGCCTGGTTTCCCACGACTATAACGTTTCGGAGCAGAGGGGCATATATACCTCCAGCATTTGTATCAATGCATCGCTGGTGGGTGTGATTGCCAAGGATAGAAATTTTGAGGGTATAGGGCAGATTGCAATGCCCAAGGATTACTATCTGGATATACTTGAAAACTATGATGTGATTGAATATGAAACGGTGGAGGATTGCTTTGAGGCTGTTAACTCAGGGAAGGCAGATGCTACAATTGCAAACGCATATGCAGCAAACTATTATCTGGCAAATCCTAAATTCGTCAATCTGATAAGGCAGGACCTGATAGGATATTCCGAAGATCTATCCCTTGGAGTTTCAAAGGATGAAGACATAGAACTGTTGAATATACTGAACAAAGGCTTGCATTGTATCTCTGATATGGAATTATCAAATATAATTTTAAGCAATTATGTGGTGTATGAGCAGCCTAAATTCAGAAAGCTGTACTATTCAAATCCTACGTTCTTTGTAGGCTCAATAATAGTTATAGTAACAATAGCCATAACTGTTCTGATATATATAATAATGCTGAAGAATAAAGTAAATTCAACTAATCTGAAAATGATAGAATTCTTGAATATAGAAAAAAGCAGAATGGAGAATTCATTGCGCAGCGAAGCTGAAAGGGATGCACTGACAGGACTGTTTAACCGGAGAAAGATTGAAGCAGAGCTAAAGGAATTTTTATTAAAAATAAGCGTTGACAATCAGATGAGCTTACAAACCACCAATTTTCCGAATAGTGATATTCATTCCCTGATGATGCTTGACCTGGACGGATTCAAAATTGTAAATGACAGATACGGACACCCTGAAGGAGATACATTGCTGAAGAGGGTTGCCAAGGAGCTGGAATTGGTTGCAGGTGAGGAAAACTTAGTGGGCAGGCTTGGGGGAGATGAGTTTGTATTCCTGTTTAAGGGCATTACAGGCAGCAGTGAGGCGGCTCATTTAGGAGAAAAGATCCGTAAGGTCATTGGGCAGATTGCACAGGAGGATGAAAAATGGAGCACCATATCTGTAAGCGTCGGGGTCGCTTTGTTCGGCTACGAGACATACAGCTTCAAAGAACTGTATGAGAGGGCGGATGCGGCCCTATACAAGGCTAAAAAGCTGGGTAAAGACAGAGTGGTATTTTACGAAAAGCTGTGATAGCTTATCGCATTTCAAAACCGATACCGGAAATTTTGAGGGCAATATGGGAGCGGCCTGAAGGCAAACACGGTCTCCGCCAGTGGCGGGAGCCGTGTTTTTTCATGGTGTGCCTGGCAGGGGCGATAACTTGGTGGTTAAAGTCCACTACTGTTTATAAGGGTTTGAGCGTTTTGTGCGGTTATTCCAAAATCCGCTTGCCTCGCGCCTTATTTTAAGGCATAATCAAATAGTGTAAAACAATGAGAACGCAGGAGAAAGTATCTTGGTAAAACGAATTTTAGCAATCTTAATCATTACTATCATAGGGGCTTCCCCGATTCTGCTTTCCTTAATCTCCGACGCCCGGGAATCAGACCGTCTTTCGCTGTATGCTGAGGCTGGGACGATGGATCTTTCAGCATGGGATATTCAGAAGGATCCAACCCTGAAGCTGGATGGGGAATGGGAATTTTACTGGAGCCAGCTTCTCGACCCGGAAGATTTTCAGCCGGACGGCGCGAGAACTCCCGAGTTGACAGGATATATGAGGGTTCCGTCAATATGGAGCGGCAAAGAATTCAATGGCACAGTACTTCCTGCTTTTGGATGTGCAACCTACCGGCTTGTATTAAAGAATATCCCGTACCACGGTGTAATGGGGCTGAAAAAGGAAAATGTCCGCCTTTCAAGCAGGGTCTATGTCGATGGCCAGGAGCTGTTTTCAGACGGGATGCCGTCGCTTACGGAAGCGGAGTATGAATCGGGAAACAATCCCCAGTTGGGCTTCTATCATTGTGACGGCAGCGAATTGGAAATTATCGTGCAGGCTGCAAATTACGATTACATAAATGCCGGGATACCGGTGTCCTTTGAAATTGGCGAACAAACAGCCATGCTGGATCGGCAGGGGAAAAGCAATTTGCTGGGCTTCAGCGTCCTGATTATCTTGTGGTCCATCGCGCTGTTGTATTTGATTTTTTTCATAAACGCCAGATTCTTCAAAAGAAAGGCTGCCTCGTTGCTGTCTTTTGCAATCTTTTGTTTCCTTTTCGCTGTCGGAAACGCGCTCACCGATCAACGTCCCCTGGTAATGCTGCTGCCGGATATTTCCTTTGAAGCGATATTTAAAATGAAGGATTTCTTTCTGTCCGCAAGCCTGATTGTCGTAACCGTCATATTTTATCAGGCCAGAAAGGGTATCATCTCGCTGCGGATGACAGGAATCGTTTCTGCGGTATACGTTTGCTATCTGATTGCCGTACTGACCCTGCCGATTTACCTCTATTACAAGCTGCACACGTTTATTATGCTTTTAAATACGATAGTGCTGATCATCCTTTTTGTAAGGACGACAGTTTTATTTCTAAGATGTAAAAAATCCGATATGCTTGATTACTTACTGCTTTTCATTGCGATCCTGGCTCTTAATCTTTATTCCGTTGATTCGATTCTTTTTGCAGTGTCCCTGAAGACGGTTTCCTCTCTCTGTCAGATTTATATTGTAACCTTTGCCTTCGTGACGATTTTCCGGCTTTCCATGCATTATTACGAGGTTCTGGCTAACCTCAGGATATCCATGAAGCGTACACAGAACGCTGAAATTGCGTTTTTACGGTCTCAGATCAAGCCTCACTTTCTGTACAACGCGCTGAATTCCATCGCCGCTTTATGCAAAGAGGCTCCTGATAAGGCGGAAGACGTAGTCATACAGCTTTCCGAGTATCTGAGAGGAAGCTTCGATTTTAAAACATTGGATTCGCTTACCACGGTGAAAAAAGAAATGGAGCTGCTGGAGGCCTATCTGAACATTGAAAAAGTACGTTTTGGCAAAAGGCTCAAGGTGGAGTATGATATTGATGAAAGCATCAATATTCCGATCCCTCCCCTCATCCTTCAGCCTTTGGTCGAAAATGCGGTAAGACACGGTCTGATGTCCAGCGTAAGCGGAGGAACCGTTAAAATCTTGATAAAAAAAGAGATGGCAAACGTGGTCTTTTCCATTGAGGATGACGGGATCGGAATGGAGCCCTCACAGGTGAAACGGCTGCTGGAGCAGGCGCCGGACGAAAATGGAGTGGGCCTGTGGAATATCAACCAAAGGCTCAGGCTGATATACGGAAACGAGCTTGAAGTATGGAGTGAAAGAGGAGCCGGAACGAGGGTATCGTTTCAGCTTCCATGGAAGCCCAAAGAAACATCGCTGTCACGAGGCAGTATACGATAAATCATGGCGGAGGCTAATGTGAAATGAAGGTCATAATTGTTGATGATGAAGAATTGTCCCTGAACCGTCTGGGTAATATGCTCACCGATATTTCAGGCGTTGAAGTCTGCGGACTGTTTTATACGGCGGCGGAAGCGCTGCAGTATATCAGTGAAAATAAACCGGATGCGGTATTTCTGGATATATGCATCCCGGAAACCGACGGTCTTGCTCTTGCAAACAAGATGAAGGATATTGACGTCTCCGTCAACGTAGTTTTTGTGACAGGGTATGACGAATATGCAGTCAGAGCCTTTGAATTGGAGGCGGTTGATTATCTGATGAAGCCGATCAGCCGTGACCGTCTCGAAAAGACAGTCCGAAGGCTGCAGCGCACCCGTATAGGCACAGGCCGGCAAAGCAAACCCAAAATGAAGGTTTCCTGCTTCGGCGGTTTCCGTACGGCTGTTTGCGACTCTGACTCCTGTATTGCCAACTGGCGGTCGCCAAAGACGGAGGAGCTGTTTGCTTTTCTTATTTTTAAAAGGAATGTCAGCCGGGATGAAATTGCCAATACGCTGTGGGATGGTTTAGAGCCGGACAGGGCATTGACAAACATAAATTCTACCATGTACTATATCCGTAAGGCACTCAGCCTACACGGCCTGGAAAAATGCATCTCCGCCACCCGTAAGGAGATCCGTATCGATTCAGATCTGATCTCCTGCG
>JAEXXN010000017.1 GCA_023405875.1 Bacillota bacterium
TTTCTACGCTTCACGGATGTCCTCCCCAGGAGATAGAAAGGATATCCAACTATTTCCTTGAAGAAAAGCATTTGCACACCTTTGTGAAAATGAACCCTACATTGCTGGGAGAAAAATTCGTGAGAGAAACCCTGGATGCAATGGGCTATGATTACATCGCCCTGAATGGACACCATTTCATACATGATCTCCAGTTTGCAGACGGCGTTGCAATGATGAAGCGCTTGAAGGCACTGGGTAAAAAGCTTAACCTTGAAGTCGGGGTAAAGCTGACCAATACACTGCCGGTAAAGATACTCAACCAGGAATTGCCCGGTGAGGAAATGTACATGTCAGGCAGGTCGCTGTATGCACTTTCTATCTCCCTTGCAAGCAAGCTGGCCAAAGAGTTTGACGGAGACCTGCACATCTCTTATTCCGGCGGTATAGACTTTTTCAACATTGACAAGGTCTTTGCAGCCGGAGTAAAGCCGATAACCTTTGCAACCACCGTTTTAAAACCCGGAGGCTATGAGAGGGTCACACAGATGGCAAAGAAGCTGGAAGGCCGGCTGGCTGATTCTTCCGCAGGCATTGATCTTGAAAAAATAGACAGCCTTGCAAAGAGTGCATTAAGTGACAAGCACCACCTTAAAGAGCTGCGTCCTATAGGCAGCAGAAAGCTTTCGTCAAAGCTGCCGCTTTTTGACTGTGCCATAGCTCCATGTACTATCGGATGTCCTATCAATCAGCAGATTCCGCAGTACGTAGCTCTGGTCGGCGAAAAGAAGTATCATGAAGCTTTTTCGGTAATTGTCAATGACAATGCTTCACCGGCTATTACAGGCTCCATATGCGACCATCAGTGCCAATTTAAATGTACGCGCCTTGACTATGATGAGTCGGTACTGATAAGGGATATGAAGAAGCTTGCGGTGCTTAACGCCCAGGATGAATATATAAGCAAGGTAAAGCCTGCAGCCATAAGAAGCAGTAAAAAGGCCGCAGTGGTCGGTGCAGGAGCTGCCGGACTGGCAACAGCCCTGTTTTTAAGAAGGAACGGCTTTGAGGTTACCGTAATGGACAGGAAAGACAGACCCTATGGTATTGTTGAGTATGTGATCCCTGAGTTCAGGATAGCACCGGAAATGGTAAATAAGGACCTGGAGCTTGTCAAAAGCCAGGGCGTAAAGTTTGAGCTTGGTATTGATGAAAACTTTGATGTCAATGAACTGAAAAAGGACTATGATTATGTAGTAGTCGCAACAGGTGCATGGAAGCCCGGAAGTATATCCCTTAAGGAAGGGGCTGAAAAAACCGTAAACGCTATTTCCTTCCTTGAGAACTACAAGGAAAAGAAGGGAAATATCAGCCTCGGCAAGCATGTTTGTGTAATAGGCGGCGGAAATGTAGCAATGGACGCAGCCAGAGCTGCAAAGAGAGTAGCTGGAGTGGAATCTGTCTCTATCGTTTACAGAAGGACTAAACAATTTATGCCGGCAGATCATGAAGAAATCAAGCTGGCGATGGAGGACGGAGTCCTGTTCAGGGAGCTTCTTGCACCATCAGCATTTACAGGAAGCCAGCTTGTATGTGAAGAGATGACCCTGGGAGAAAGGGATGCCTCCGGCAGGAGAAGTCCTGTACCAACAGGAAATACTAAAGCTCTGGATGCAGATGTCGTCATAGTGGCAGTGGGAGAACAAATTGACGGAGAAATCCTGAGTAAAAACGGAATAGAGCTGGACTCCAAGGGCTTCCCCAAGGTGGGTCCGTCCTGTGAAACAAATATATCCGGCGTATACGTTGCCGGGGACGTAAAGAAAGGGCCTGCTACTATTGTTAAAGCTGTTGCGGACGGAAAGGCCGTCGCAAAGGATATACTTTCAAAGGAAGGCTTGTCTGTTGATTTTGAGAAAAAGGTCCTGGCTGCAGATGAGGATGAACTGTACCAGAAGAAGGGTATCCTGAAGAGCCCGGTATGCGGCACGGAAGAGGCTGAAAGATGCTTGTCCTGTGACAGCATATGCGAATTATGCGTTGACGTTTGTCCCAACAGGGCCAATGTAGTGATATATACCGAAGGAGATTTCTCTTCCACACATCAGATACTGCATTTGGACGGCATGTGCAATGAGTGCGGAAATTGCGGAGTATTTTGTCCTCACGACGGCAATCCGTATAAAGACAAGGTCACTGTTTTCTGGAGTGAAGAGGACTTCAACGACAGCACCAATAAAGGCTTCCTGGTAACGGATATTGCAAAGGGAACCTGCATTGTCAGGGCTGAAGACGGTACAATAGTCGACTATACTGTAGGACAGGAAAATACTATCTCGAAGGAAATGGAAGCTCTGATAATAACCAGTATTAACAAGCATGCGTATATGCTATAACAAGATTATAATAAGGGTTTTTGAACACTTGCAAAAACCTACCCGAGCGTTTCAACGAGGCGGGGGATATGCTCACCGTTTGCTAAAAAAATCAAGCGCTACCTTCCACTTATAGAAGTGGAGACATTCTTTGCCTCGTTATAATTCCATCAAAGAAAAAAATAAAAGCAGTAGCTTCGGATAAGGAGCAGGAACGGACTGTACCCCAATATACGGCATTATTTATCGATAAAATGCAAAAAGCATATGGATAAATGCTTTTTGGGGAACAGTCCGTTTTTAGCAGTAGTTTGTGCAATACATGCTCTTATTGTTTCGTAGGGAACGGTTCGTAACCGTTCCGGTTATCACCAACTTCTCAAAATAATCAAATTGGAGGCATTAATATATGAGTCAGAAGCTGTTAAAGAATATTGACCTGGTAGTTACCTTCAATGACAGGGAAGAATCCTTTGAACATTGCGATATATTGATAGAGGGAGCGGCAATCAAGGAAATAGGCAAAGGCTTAAGTGCCGGGAAGGATGCGGAGATTATCGATTGCAGCGGCCTGGTAGCATTGCCGGGCTTTGTAAATACGCATCACCACCTTTTCCAGACACTGTTCCGCGGGATAAAGGAAGTGCAGGAAAAGCCCCTTTTTCCGTGGCTTGTAGGCTTGTATGAATTCTGGAAGAACATCACACCGGAGGCGGTATATTACGGAGCTATGGTGGGCTTCTCAGAGCTGCTCCGAACCGGCTGTACACTTACCTCCGACCATCATTACCTGTTTCCTAAGAATCAGCCGGGGACACTTATTGACGATCAGATAAGGGCTGCAAAGGAGATCGGAATAAGATTTCATGCTACAAGAGGCTCCATGTCTCTCGGCAAGGATAAGGGAGGCCTGCCTCCGACTGAGGTTATCCAGGAAGAGGAAACCATTCTTCTGGACAGCGAAAGGTTGATAAATCAATATCATGACGCCAATCCTCTCGCAATGCAGCGCATTGCCCTTGCACCCTGCTCACCCTTCTCGGTGACCAATGAGCTTATGCTTCAGACCAAGGATCTTGCAAGGAAGAAAGGGGTCATGCTTCATACACATCTGGCTGAAACCCTTGATGAAGAACGCTTCTGCCTGGAGCGCTACGGCAGAAGGCCTTTCGAGCTTATGGAGGACCTGGAATGGGTCGGTCCCGATGTCTGGTATGCCCACGGTATTTTCTTAAGTGACGGTGAAATAGACAGGCTGAAGGGCTCAGGTGTTGCACATTGTCCTTCTTCCAATATGAAGCTGAACAGCGGCATATGC
>JAEXXN010000023.1 GCA_023405875.1 Bacillota bacterium
GGGACTTACCTCTCTTACGGTGATCCAGACCCTCATAATAGTATGCGGGGTATTGAATATCATACCCATAACCGGCGTGACCCTTCCGTTTATAAGCTACGGAGGCAGCTCGCTGCTTTCACAGTTCCTGAATGTAGGAATACTTTATTATATAAGCGCAAATCACCGGACATCGGATAGTAATGGAGGTGATGAAATTGAAAAACAGAGTTAATATGGTCAAATATGCATTTATATCGCTGTTTGCAATGATATGCCTCTATCTTGTATATTTCAGTATCTTTGAAGCCCGGGTCATAGCCTCCAATTCGTATAACAGAAGGCTGAGAGAATCCCGGGAGAACATCATCCGGGGAAGCATACAGGACAGAAAGGGAGAGGTTCTGGCTAAGAGTACAAAATACAATGCAGGGATAAAACGAAAATATGTATATCCCAGATCCTTTTCACATATCATAGGCTATTCCAGCAAAACCTATGGTTCCTCCGGGCTTGAGGCCTTTTATAACAAGGAGCTTATGAGCTCCAACGACACCATTGAGTCCTTGAGGAGCAAGATAAATGATTATTATATCAACGGAAACAATATAAGGCTTACCCTCGACCGTGCCTTGCAGGTATACGCTTCAGAGCAGCTTGGGAGCAAGCGCGGCGCAATAGTGGTCCTCCGTCCCGGCACCGGTGAGATACTGGCTATGGTAAGCAAGCCGAACTTTGATCCTTCCACCATACAGAACAATTGGGACAGCCTGATAAATGACAAAAACAGTCCTCTTCTCAGCAGAGCTTCAGAAGGCCTTTACGCTCCAGGCTCAATATTCAAGCTGGTAGTGGCCTCCGCTATACTGAAAAACGGCTTGCAGGACAATGAAATTGAATGTACCGGCCAGGTGGATGTAGACGGTTATATAATCAAGGACAGCGACGGTAAAGCCCATGGCAAAATAACCCTGGCGGAAGCACTGAAGCATTCCTGCAATTCCTATTTCATAAAGCAGGGCCTGAGCCTTGGTAACAGCGTGCTGCTCAGTGAAGCATCAAAATTCAGATTTAATAAGAGCATCCAGTCCGACATGCGGATAGCAACCAGTATTTTCCCCAATAATACGGCAAAAAAGAAAGTGGCAGAGGAGTCGATCGGACAGGGAGAAGTGCTGATGACCCCTATTCATGCCGCAATGATGGCAGCTGCCATTGCAAACAAGGGTGCTATGATGCAGCCCTATGCCGTAAGCAGTGTAACAAACAGCGAAGGCCGCATTATAAAGGAATATAAGCCAAAGCTGCTGGGCCAGGTAATAGACGTAAAAACCGCAGAAATGCTGAGAGATATGATGGTTGATGTGGTAAAATCCGGAACAGGCACCAATGCGAAGGTCAGCAAGGTAACCGTCGCCGGCAAGACCGGTACGGCTGAGGTAGGTACTGATAAAAAGTCCCATGCCTGGTTCGTAGGCTTTGCTCCTTCAGACGATCCCCAGGTTGCGATCGCAGTCCTGGTGGAAAACGGCGGCGGTGGCGGCAGCACAGCCGCGCCGATAGCCTCAAGAGTATTGAAAAAGGCACTTAGTGTAAAATAAATAAGCTTCGTGGTATGTTCGGGCGATTCGTGAATCGCCCCTACCCGAAGCTTTTATTTTATACTTTCATTATGATCTCGGCAATTTTAAAATAGGACAGCAGCGTCAGTGCATCAACCATTGTAGATATCAGCGGGCTTGCCATTATCGCAGGATCCAGGTTTATTGCCTTTGCAAACAATGGAAGTACCCCTCCTATTACCTTTGCAAGCATTACGGTTATCATAAGGGTAACGCTTACTACCAGTGATATTGTCAGTGAGCTGCCCCCCAGATAATATACCCTGATAAAATTGACCAGCGCCAATGCCGCTCCGACCATCATACTTATACGGAGCTCTCTCCATACCACCTTCAGTACGTCAGTTATTGCAACCTCGCCAAGAGCGATACCTCTTATCACAAGTGTCGAGGATTGTGTCCCCGCATTGCCCCCCGTACCCATCAGCATGGGTATGAACACGGCAAGCCCCACCGCCCTCTCAAGGCTGCTCTGGAAGCTTTCGATTATACTCCCTGTAATGGTTGCCGAAAGCATAAGAAACAGCAGCCAGAAGATCCTTTGCCTAGCCAATGTGAAGATATCGGCCTCCAGGTATTCCTCCTCGCTCGGTGCCAGACCGTGCATGATCTGAATATCCTCTGACGCTTCCTCTTCAATTACGTCCACGATATCATCTATCGTTATTATGCCTACAAGTCTGTTTTCCTGGTCCACAACAGGCACAGACAACAAATCGTATTTTTTGAAGAGATTTGCTACCTCTTCCTGGTCATCAATGGTCTTGACAGATATGGGCTCTGTCTCCATTATCTCTTCCACCGTCTTGTTACCCGGTGACGTTACCAGGTCCTTCAGGGATATTATCCCCTCCAGCTTCCTGTTACTGTCTGTCACGTAGCAGGTATATATCGTTTCCTTGTCTACAGCCGTACGCCTTATATGAAGCAGCGCCTCGTCTATGGTAAGCTCCTTCTTGAGGTCGACCAGCTCTATTGTCATCAGGCTTCCTGCTGAATTATCAGGATAGTTCAAAAACTGATTTATTAATTTCCTCTCTGTTTCCGGAGAGTACATGAGTATTTTCTTTACAACACTTGAGGGCATCTCTTCCAGATAGTCGATTTTATCGTCAAAGTACAGCTCCTCCAGTATCTCCTTCAGCTCGTTCTCCTTTATCATAAGTGAGAAGTTGGTCTGCTGCTTTACAGAGAGATGAGCAAAAACTTCTACGGCTGTGTCCTTATGCAGCATTCTGAAGACCAGGAGGCTGTTCTTTGTATCCAGTTCTTCCAAAAGCTCTGCAATATCTGCAGGCTGCATATCTTCTATTTCGCTTTTTATTGCAGAATAATTTTTTGTTTCAATATAATCCTTGATAAGATTTTCCATAATACTTCCTCCCGACCATGGGAAAAGCACCTGCCATTGATGAAATAAACAGACTTTCCCCGATATTTTATCCAATTTTTACTGTTATAATTACTAGGGCCTGCGTCCATTTAAATCACCTCGGATCTCCTATTTAAAATACGTTACTAAAAAACAAAAACCTTCCAAACGAGTGGAAGGTAAATAAACAGTAATAATATTTACTATTTGCATCTTCACTCGCAGAGCTTTGGCACTATAGAGCTTTAGACGCGTGCGTCCAGCTGCATTAAGTAAAACCTTACTTCGGTAATACCTGTTGACCCATTGGCATCTCTCGATGTTTCCGGGCAGCAGCGTGTATCCATATAGGAGCCTCACCTAACGAAGATTAACTTGTCATACTTATTATAATCCTATAAAATTGTCTTTTCAATACTTATAGTATGAAAAGCGACAAAAAAAGTTCATATTTTATTAAATTCAGGCTTGAACAAGATTTATCGCTGCTTAGTTATCCATATTTCGGCGTATTTCGTTGTTACTCTGTTTATAATAAAGCTACAGCTCTACAGGGATTCTCCTATTGATCGTTATATCACCCTCAGTGACCCTGCAATCATAAGAAAGTACTTCAACTCCGCCGTCATGGGCATATTTCAGTGCTTCGGCAAATTGAGGGTCCATAAGCTTATTGGGAGTAAAGCAGCCGATATTTTCAATTTGAATAAGGAAAACTATTGCAGCCCTGTAGCCTTCTTTGCAGGCTTGGGCCAATTCCCGCAAGTGCCTTGCTCCTCTTTCTGTAGGAGCATCAGGAAATTTTGCTGTATTGTCCACCTCAAGGGTCACTCCCTTTACCTCTATGTAGCAGCAAGCTTCCATGCTGCTTTCCTCTGTCCGTTTCAGGAAAAGATCAAATCTGCTGTCACGGTAAAAAACCTCCCGCTTTATATATTGATACCCTGCAAGTTCTTCTAAACAACCGTTTCTGACAGCTTCCTCCACTATTTTGTTAGGCGCCTGCGAATCTATTGATACCAGCCTGTCGCCCTTGTAAACCATTATAAGCTCATAGGGAGTCTTTCTGGTCTTGCTCTCCCTGAGCTCCAGTATTACACGGGCTCCCGGAACAAACAGCTCCCTGCAGCGTCCGGTATTCGGTATATGCACCAGCTCCTGCCGCCCTCCCGTTTCAACTATTCCCTCGAACCTGTTCAAACGTTTCACAAAAGTGCCTTTTATCGTCCTGTTGATAATTTTCATTTTATTCTCCTTGTAAGTTTGCTATTTATATGGTTAAAATATTATAGCATAATTACATACAATTTATTAATATGGAGGTAACCGAATGGACAGATACGACGTGCTTGTAGTAATGGAAAAGGACAAGGATACAGGCTTCTTTTCCCAGACAGTGGATTCCTATAAAATAGGGGCGGGTATTGAGCTTATTGACAGTGCCTATCTCCTTGAGGAGGCTGGAGAATATTTCATATATCTTACATTGACTACTGCCGATGTTGAAGATTATCAATACTATGGAATATACGACCTGTATGACGAGGAGATTTTCGCCGGGTTTGACATCTCACTGGAGGACGGCTCAGGGGAATATAATCCAAGATGGATCATAAAAGCAAAGTACTCTGAAGACAGAAGTGAAATGGAGCAGCTCATAAGCCGGCTGGTGGAGCTTCATAAGGCTGAGGTGGAGAGAGTGCTTCCACTGATTGAAGCCGACAAAGAAAAGTATATGGAAATAAAAACGGAAGAGTGATCGATCAGCTCTTCCGTTTTTAATACACCTTGCTATGCAGGATCAGGGCTTTGTGCAGCTCAGCAATGTAACAAGCGATACCTTTTTTACCTCAAAGGTTACAGGAGTCTGAGGCTTTACAAATTGCGTAAAAGGCACCTTTCCGCCGTCATTGTTCAAGGTGTGGCCGGCAGAGGTCCCTGCAAATATTGTGAACCTCCTGAAGGTCTTGTTGATATCGTCTATCTGCACCACACCGTTTACAAGGCTGGGGCTTCCGCTTCCATACTCTCCTGCTTCCGGCATACCTGCCCCGTAGGAATGGAAGGTCGCCTTTACAAGCACCAGGCTGCTCCCGGATATTTTATAATATTCGTTGACCGGAGTCCTATTTACCGAATGCGTAAAGCTTGTATAGAATTCCCGATAGTTTTCCACCTTATCCAGAAATACAATATCACCGGACTTTTCGTCGGTTATTGTAAACCTTTCAAAAAGTGGAACATTCACTGTTATTGATAAAGCAATTATTACTCCAAATAATACTGCTCGCTTTTTCATAATAAGCAGCCGTCCCGGAAATATCCAGCCCGGCTAACCTCCTTGCGGTCCGGGAAATTATTTTATTGCTCCAACTTCTTTATAATATTTCTCTGCTCCCGGATGATAAGGTACCGATACGCCCTTTACTGCTGTTTCAAGGGTCAAAAGCTGTCCTTTTGCATGGGCTGCTGCCAATTCCGGCCGGTTTTCAAATAAAACCTTTGTAAGGCCATATACAACCTTTTCTGATACTTCCGAGCCTACTACAAGTGTTGCGTTAACTGCAACCGTCTTTACGTCGGTATCCTGGCCCTTATAGGTTCCGGCGGGAATTACGTATTCTGTGTAGAAGGGATATTTTAAAACTATACTTGTTATTATATCATCGGAAAGGGACAGGAATTTAAGCTCACTTGTTGAAGCGATATCCTGTATTGCAGTATTGGGTATGCCGGATACAAAAACAAAGCCGTCGATAGACCTGTCTTTGTATGCATCTGCAGAATCAGAGAAAGACAGGTAATTTGCCGTGAAATCATTATAGGTCATTCCGGCTGCCTGGAACATCTGCCTTGCGTTCGCTTCGACCCCGCTGCCGGAGGCGCCGACCGAAAACCTCTTCCCTCTGATATCGGTAAGTGTGTTTATGCCGCTGCTGTTTAATGCAACTATCTGTATTACTTCAGGATAAAGTGTGGCTATTGCCCTTACGTTTTCCACCTTGCCGTCCTTGAAGGCTTCAGTCCCGTTATAGGCATAATCGGTCATGTCGTTCTGAACTATAGCCAATTCCGCTTCCTTCCTGCCTATGAGCTTCAGGTTCTCAACCGAAGCACCTGTTGCCCGGGCAGTCACATTCATGTTCTCTATCCTGGTATTGAATATCTGCGCTATGGCACTGCCAAAAGGGTAGTAAGTACCTGATGTACCGCCTGTTGCCAATATAAGCTCTGTCTTATGGGGCGCACAGCCTGTTAAAGCTGCCGATAAAAGTAGCACGACAGCTAATGCCGGTACTATGTATTTTTTCATGAAATCCCCCCTCCGGTTTGTTATCTATATGCTATTATTAAGCTAACAAATAGTAACAAAAAATAACAAAGAAATACTCAAGTATACATGTATGGATCCGGAAATTCAGAAAAATAATTCCATTATGCATTCTGCTCCAGCATAACCAGCAATCTTTTTATAAAGGACTTTATGTTTATCTTACCGGTATACTTTGCCTTTCCTCTTATATAGTCCATTTCAGCCTTTACATCGGTATAATCAAATAATGAGGAGCTATACAGAGTGAACTTGTCATTGCTGAAGTCCTCTATACCCATGGCTGCAATATTCTTCATAGCCTTGCCCACAGTCCTTCTTATCCTCATCTCAATGGCTTTGAAATCTTTGGCAGAACCCCTGCCCTCAGAAGAATATTTGCTTTGCAGCAGCTTGAGCAGCTCGCTCAGTTGCATTTCCTCCATTGTATCCGCAAGCGCCGTATCTTCATACAGCATAGTACATATATTCATTATATCCCTGCTTCCCAGATCACCCAGGATACCAAGGTCTGCCATTATCTGGTTAAGCAGCCTCCTTGCGTTGACCAGCCTCCCGTCATTTCTCTCGGTATTATCCCTGCCCAGTGTCATGGCCGTGGATTCAATAGCCTCGAAGGTCTTTTTCATTGCCAGATATTCCTTCACTCTTTTGATAACATTAACGACCTCTATGACGTTAATAGGCTTGCTGATAAAAAACTCTACGCCATACTCATAGGCTTTTTCAATA
>JAEXXN010000039.1 GCA_023405875.1 Bacillota bacterium
CCCAGTCCCAGGTCTATTGCTATAAAGTTCAACCCCCAAAGTATAACTACGATCAATCCCAAACCAATATCCCGCCTGCTCAATACCGTCTCCCCCTTATATCTGCTTTTGTTTGATTTTTCAATGCTTTAATATCATTCCGGATATTTGATCCTGTATATATGTTATATGATATTGTCTTGTATTTACAAGTAAAATAAGGCCCTTTGGTTAAATAATTTCATAATATTGGCTCCTGCGTCAGGCCTTATGCTTATGATAAAATATAAAGGAGAGTATCATCCTGTGATTTTGAGAGGAAAAAATATGGATTTGAAGGATAAAATCAGGAGCCTCCCCTCCTGCCCCGGTGTATATCTGATGAAGGATGCTGCCGGAAGCGTACTTTATGTAGGAAAATCAAAAAACCTGAAGAGCAGGGTAGGCTCATACTTCCAGGCTTCAAGGCCGCATCCGCCGAAAATACTGAAGCTGGTAAAGCATCTGAAGGACTTTGATTATATTCTTACCGACACCGAATTTGAAGCGTTTATGCTGGAGTGCCGACTGATCAAGGAGCTTTCTCCTCTTTATAACAGCGTTATGAAGAATCAGAGGGCCTATTGCTATATAAGTATTGGGATCACTGAAAAATACCCCTATATACGGATCACCGGCGAGCCTGAGGAAAAGGCCGGAAGCCTCCGGTTCGGCCCTTTTACAAGCAGGAGCACAGCGGAAAGAGGCCTCCAGGGCATAATGGAGTGCTGCAGGATATTATGCACCGGTGCCTCGCAGAAGGCTTCCTCCTGCCTGAATTATTCCCTGGGCCTGTGCCTCGGCACCTGCTCCCCGGATTTCCCGGGAGAGCGTTACCTGGCAATACTGAATAAGATAGCAGACCTTCTCAGGGGCACTGATAAGAGCATTATTGAAGAAATGGAGCTCCGTATGAAAAAGGCTTCGGAGCAGCTTCATTTTGAAAGCGCCGCAAAGTACAGGGATCAACTCAGCGCCATAAGATACCTGGTGGGAAAAGCAAAGGTAATTGATTATACCGAAAGGAACAGAAATATTGTTGTTCTTGAACGTATAAGTGACGAAGCCGTCAAATGCTTCTTTATCAAAGGAAATAAAGTGCTTCTGAATGAAATGCTTTCTATACAAAATAATGAGCCTCAAAGGCTGCTTCCTGTTCTCAAAGCCAAAGCCCTGGCCTGCTTCAATAATGCCGCTTCCAAGGCTCCGCTGAAAATAGGTCCGGAAGCTGTAGATGAGTCTCAGATAATTTACAGCTATCTGAACAGCAAGTCCGGCAGGTGCAGGCATTGCGTGCTTGCAGCAAGCTGGCTCAAGCCTTCAAACGGCGCCAGGCTGGAGAATGCGGTCAATAAGCTGCTCTCGCAATTATGAGCTGAACCGGTATCCTGTCCCCCATAGAGTTTCGATATATTCGGGATTGGCCGGGTCCTTTTCTATTTTCTTCCTTATTTTCTGGATATGAACCGGAACGGTAGCAGTATCCCCATAATACTCGTCACTCCATATGGAATCAAACAACTGGTCCTTGCTGAAAACAATATTGGGATTGGAAGCCAGGAAAAATAACAGCTCATATTCCTTTGTGGTAAGCTGTACTTCCTTACCGTTTACAAAAACCTTGTGGGCTCCGGTATTTATTTCAAGTCCCTTGTGAACTATTATCTCATTTGATATATTGTTCCCTTTAAGTCTCTCATACCTCCCCAGGTGGGATTTGACCCTTGCTGCAAGCTCAGCAGGACTGAAGGGCTTGGTAAGATAATCGTCCGCACCGTAATCCAGGCCCCTTATTTTATCAATATCCTCACTTCTGGCCGAAACTACGATTATAGGGATTTCAAGCTTCTTCCTGACCTCTTTTATGATCTCAAAACCGCTCTTGTTGGGAAGCATCAGGTCGACAATTATCACATCATATAAACCTGAAAGGGCCTTTTTCATACCGGTTGCTCCGTCGTGAGCAACTTCCGCTTTGTAGCCGTTCAGCTTCAGATAATCCCTTTCCAACTCCGCTATATTGATATCATCCTCTATTATTAAAATCTCCTTCATCAATATACCTCATTCCCTTGTCATTTCTTGAATAACCGGAAGTATTACCGTAAAACAGGCTCCCTCTCCCAATACACTGGAAACAGTTATGCTGCCTCCATGAGCTTCCACAAGCTCCTTTGCTATGGAAAGGCCCAGGCCTGTACTCATAAAGTCCTTTGTGCGTTCGGTATCGATCCGGTAAAACCGGTCAAATATGTGGGCAAGCTTTTCCTGCGGTATTCCCGGACCGTTATCCCTTATATCCATATGCACAAAAGCATTCACCCTGTGCAACTCTGTTACTATGCTTACACTCTGCCCGGAACCATGTTTTATTGCATTGCCGATGATATTCATAAGCACCTGATGAATCCTTTTTCTGTCTATGCTGAAGCTGCAATCCCCTTCCAGCCTGTCACGGTATTCAAGCTTAATATTATCCTCTTCATAGCCAAGCCTGAATTCCTCCATGATATCATTGAAAAATGACCGCACATCAACTGCTACAAACTGGAATTCCAGCTTCTGCATGTCCAGCTTGGAAAAGAGGAACAGATCATCGATCAGCTTGTTCATGTATTCAGTATTATTACCTATTATTTTCAGATACCTTCCGATGTTTTCGGGAAGCACTGCGTCGGCTTCATCAATTGCCTCAATATAACCCCGGATGGAGGTGATGGGGGTTTTCAGGTCATGAGATATGTTGGCGATAAGCATTTTCCTGTTCTCCTCATACTCCGATTTCAGTCTTTCACCTTCCTGAAGCTTTTCCGCCATTTCATTGAAGGCTTCAATAAGCAGCCCTATCTGATTGTATGCGCAGCCTTCAACCTTTACGTCATAATTGCCCTTTGAGATCTCCTCCAGCCCTTTCTTAAGCCTTTCTATCGGGGTAAATATCCCGCACTCCAGCTTTCGCATAAAAAAGGCTTCCAGAAGCCCTCCGACGCTGAACAGTATTGCAAAGACCACTGTTACTTCTCTTATGCCGGGATATCTGAACACCACATACCATGTAATGATATTGAGAAACAGGATAATGGGCGGAGAGAACCTGACATGCCTGTGCATCCTATGGAACTCCCTGTGCATAGCCCTGGATTCCTCATGGCACCTTTGCCTGTTTTTTGATATTTCCTTATATTTCTCCACCCTGCCACATCCATTCCGATTTATAGTTATAACGCATCAGTATAAAATTTCCCGACTGTACTTACATTATACCAGTAATATGCTTCAGGGACATACTCTATATAGAGAATGTCCCTGTATCCAAGCCGGTTCTGTTATTCAAGGCAAAGCTCAGCTTCCAGCTTCAGCTGCTGCTTTTCGTTATCTTCATCCTTATTTTCACCTGTAAGTGCAACTGTGACCTTTTCAATTTCCTTGCTGTCATTTATAAGCAGCTTAAGGGTGAAATCCATATTCTCCATGCTGTGCAGCTCCTTCATGCACATGTGATGTTCTTTGCCTCCTTCCTCTGGTTTGTGGTGCTCATGGCACTGCTTCAGCATTTCATGAATGTGAGACTTTACATCCTCCGGTATATCGGCAGCCTGCAGGGAAAGCAATGCAGAGCCGCTTTCCTTTTCCTCAAGCTTTATACTGCTGAGGATTCCCAATATTGCTGTTATCCTGCCCAGTCCTCCTTTCATGCAGCCCCCATGTACTGCGTGGCGGATATGAAAATGCTTATCCCCGGAGCAGCCTTCCTTCTGAAGGTCAATGGTGTTTTCCAGTTTCATTTTCTTGCCGTCGCAATCAGCTTCCAGCATGGTTTTTCCTTTTACCTTGCAGCTCTGGCCGTTTCTCTCGAAGCTGCAGCTGTGATCAAGTATCTTATCCTGGCCCCTCAGGGCTTCTGCCTTTAAAGTGCCCTTTATGGAATCCTTGTCTCTCATTTTTCTTGCCGCATCATAAATAACCTTGATTTTATTCATGTATTACACTCCTTATCTATTTGATGAGCTAAGTATAGAACATGAATTTAAAATCCAAATAAAGCATTTATAAAAATTTCATAAACAATATTAAAAGAATAGCAGGCGCCACAGTAATACATTACTCATAGCGCCTGCTATATTTTCAGCATAAGCATGCTCATATATTTTTCCTGTAAAATTCCAGATTCCCGGCAGACAGCTTCTCTTCCCATATCAGCTCCAGCAGCTTCAGCTCCTCGGTGTAGTCGGTCTTTGCTTCATCCTTGTCATATTCAAGATATTCAAGAATCTCAAAGGTGAAATTATCAACCCCCAGCTCATTCCACTCCTTCTGCAGCTCCTTGAACATATGCATATTGCCTTCAAGCCTGACCCTTGCTCCATTCATGGCGCCCTTCAGATTCTGGCTTCCCTGGATATAACACTTATTATTCGCCTTTGAACGGATTATAAATATTCCCATCTGGGGACGTGTTTGCTTATACTGAAGCTTTAGCTCTTTTTTTCTGTCCATCAGTTATCACCTGCCTTCGCTTCCGCTTCCTCTATGACCCAATACCTGGCTCCGTCCGTGGTACGGGCAAGGAAGCCGTAATCAACCAGAAGCCTCCTGAGAATAAAGTAATCACCGAAGGTATGCCATTCATTTATGATACTGTTGATCTCCTTCTCGCTGTATATGCG
>JAEXXN010000040.1 GCA_023405875.1 Bacillota bacterium
AAAATGTTTCGCACTATTGAACTACTATGTAATGGATGCATGCGAAACATATAGTACTTTAATTTTGTCGATTTAAAATTCTACCGGAGGTGGAACATATGTCGATGAGGCACAGCAAATTCACAAATATTCAGGGACATATGCAGGAATTCTCAAGGGATCTGATCGTTCCCTATGAGATGAACATCCCCAGAGAAGCAAAATCGCAGAAGGTACAACAGCAGGGTGTCCACAGAAACGGGACCGGCAAAGGCAGGAAGCTTCCGATCAAGAAAAAGCTGACGTAAGCTGTGGCATCTTAGGGCAAGCGCTGCTGCTTGCCCTTTAAAAATGCTTCAAATGCCATTGAAATAATTTTTTTCCTAAAGTTATAATTATATGCATCCGGTTATAATAATATGCATAAAAACATAATGTTCTAACATAATTAACTCACAAAAAGGTTAAATTAATATTGCAGCAGGGAAATAAGACTATATTTTATAATTGACTTCTCAAAAAACTATAAATAATTATATTTTATAAGGAGGGTTTATAATGGCTGCAGGAAGTGGAAAATATAATAAAGGATTAACGGTACCGACAGCTCACAAGGCTCTTGACAATATGAAATATGAAATAGCTTCAGAACTAAATTTGCCGGTACACCAAGGCTCCGAAGATTACTGGGGAAATCTATCCTCAAAGGATTGCGGCAGAGTCGGAGGAAGCATGGTTAAGAAGCTGATAACACTTGCAGAACAACAGCTTGAAGGCAAATAGCCTTATATAAATAAATATAAAAAAAACAAAAATCAGAATGAAATATGTCTGATTTTTGTTTTTGCTTAATCAAAATCAACTATGCTATAATTATAACGCATAGTGCTCATCCAACACAGTCTGAAAGGAGATGGTTTCATGAGTCTGGGCAGCGGGATCCTGGCTGACAAGAAGCTGATCATTTTATATCTTTTAAGCAATATGAATATTCCTCTTACCAAGCAGCAGATCACCAATGCTGTACTTGAAAACAATCTTATAGATTTTTTCACCTTTCAGCAGTGCACCTCGGAGCTGGAGGACGCAGGCATGATAAAGCAGGTGACACACCAGAAAAAGCAATGCCTCCAAACTACCGACGGCGGTAAAAAGGCTCTTGGAGTCTTTGAGCAAAGGATCCCCAAAAATGTGACCGGCATAATAGATACTTACATAGCCAGAAACAAAGACAGCCTGAAGAAGGAATCACAAGTCATATCAGAGTATAAAAAGGTCAATGACAAAGAATATATCGTAAGTCTTAAAGTTATAGAAAATGAACTTATACTTATGGACTTGAGGCTGAGTGTCGTTTCCGCAAAACAGGCCAAGCAGGTCTGTGAAAAGTTCAGGAACTCATCAGAGAAGATTTACAGCCAGCTTATTGGATCTCTGATAAATTAGCATCTGATTTAATCTGTTGTGCCCGCTGATAAAAACATTATCAGCCGGCACAACAAGTTAAGTCAAGCATTCAAATTATTTTTGCATTCTGTATGCCTTTGCGCTTTCTATGAAATCCTGGAACAGCTTCAGCTCCTCAGGGTATTTTTCAAGGAGCATCTCAGGATGCCACTGTACTCCTATAAAAAATCTCTCACCTGCTGCTTCATATGCTTCAACAAGCCCATCCTCGGAATATGCGGATGCCTTCAGCATGGGTGCCGTCTCCTTTACCGCCTGATGGTGAAAGGAATTGACTCCTTTCATCTCATTCCCGTAAAGGCTTGCGAGCCTTGTCCCTTCCATAAGCTTGACCTTATGTATGATGTCTGCCTTCCTGCTGTCCGGGTTGCTGTGCTTTATAGCAGTCCTGTACTGCAAGGGAATATCCTGATATATGTTCCCTCCTGCCGCTATATTCAAAAGCTGCATCCCTCTGCAGATTCCAAGTACCGGCATATCCAGGGGGAGTATCTTTTCTGCCAGCTGCATTTCAAAGCTGTCTCTTCTTTCGCAGATCGTCATATTATCAGCTTTTACTTCTTCATTAAAATACTTCGGATGTACGTCCTCGCCGCCGGAAAAGAGTATGCCGTCGGCAAGCCTCACCATTTCAGCGATATTCTCCTCGCCCCCTATATTGGGCAATACCAGTGGAGTACCTCCTGCCAGCATTACGGCATTTATATAATCCCAGGTACAGATGCTGATATCCTGCTCTGTCTTTCCTCTTACCTTATTTTCATTAAGCTCATCCTGACCTACATGATAGGATGTAATTAGAATAACCGGTTTCACTTACTCGCCTCCTTTTTTTCATTTTAGCATAAAAGACGGGAAATGGGCTATAGGCAATGGGCGATGGGTTTGGGTATTCCTTTTGGGTATAGTTGCGAGTTTCGCGTTGCGTGTTTATTCGGGTAGGGCTTTGAGGGTTTTACAATAATAAGGTAACCATATTGGCGCCATTAAAAAAACTTTTATATTTATTTTTATATTGTTATAATAAAGCTGATGAAATATTATTGACTGGTAATCCTTTGACAATAAATCAATATCGTAGGAGGTAATGCTCATGAAAATAGGACTTGTCGGTTTACCCCTTGTAGGAAAGACCACCTTCTTCAATTTGCTGACCCATGCCCATGCTGAGACATCCAATTTTGCTTCCGGAAAGGTAGCTTCCAATATGGGTTCTGCAAAGGTGCCCGACCGTAGGATAGACTTCCTCTCCCATATGTACAGACCCAAAAAGACCACCTATGCCATGATAGATTTTATAGACGTTCCGGGACTTGTAAGCGGAGCCAGCACCGGTAAAGGCTCAGGCAATCAATTTCTTGAGGATATCAGGAAAGTTGATGCCCTTGTACATATCATAAGAGCCTTTGAGAATGACGACGTACTGCATGCGGATGGCTCCATAGACCCCATGAGGGACATCGAAACCGTCAATCTTGAGCTGCTTTTCGCGGACCTGGGTATCATAGACAACAGGATATCAAGGATAGAAAGCGGCAAGAAGGTTACAAAGGAAAACCTTGCGGAGCTGGAGGTAATAAAAAAATGTAAGGAAGGCCTTGAGAACGGGCTTCTGATCCACCAGATCAACCTTACGGATGAAGAGCGGGAGCTGCTGAAAACCTTCAGCTTTCTTTCAGAAAAGCCGATGATACTGGCCATAAACATTGATGAAAACTCATTGAAGACCGGTGCATACCCCCAGAAGGAAGAAATACTGAATTATGCAAAGGAAAGGAATGTGCCTGTAATTGAGGTATGTGCAAAAGCTGAAATGGAGGTCAGCGAGCTTGAGGAGGAAGACAGGCTGATGTTCATGGAGGAGCTGGGCATAAAGCGCTCCGGTATAGATATTCTGGCAGGCACCACCTATGATTACCTTGGGCTTATATCCTTCCTGACAGCGGGTGAAGATGAGGTCCGGGCCTGGACTATAAGGAAGGGCATCGATGCCAGAAAGGCCGCAGGGAAGATACACTCCGATATCGAACGTGGCTTTATAAGGGCTGAGGTCGTTAAGTTCAAGGATATAGAAGAGCTGGGCAACATGCACAAGGTCAAGGAAAAAGGCCTGTACCGCCTGGAGGGCAAGGAGTATACAGTACAGGACGGAGACATAATCAACTTCAGGTTTAATGTATAGATAGGAAAAGCGCGGATTTCCGCGCTTTTTTGTTTTGCATATTCAGTTTGTTTTCCGGAACGACACGGGGATCGTTCCCTACGGTTGTGTTACATACTCGTAGGCGCTGCCTGCCAGGTAGAGGGAGCCGCAGATACAGAGCATGCTGTCCTTGTCATACAGCTCTTTGGCCTTTTCTATTGCCTTTATTATGTCCGGCTCCGGGCTTACATCACTGCAGTAGGGCTTTATAGCCTCTGCCAGTACCGCTGCGGGCAGGGCCCTTTCGCTTGCCGGCTCTGTGGCTACTGCCTTATGTGCCAGTGGCATCAGCCTCCTTATTGCATAACCGTAGTCCTTATCCTTCAACATACCGACGACGAATATTATCTTCCTGCTGCTGAAATACTTTCTGAGGGCAGCTTCAAGAGAATTTATTCCATCCTCGTTATGGGCCCCATCAATCAATATCAGAGGCTCATGACTTGCTATGCTGAGGCGGCAGGGCCATTTGACAGTCTCTATTCCCCCTTTTACCGCCTCCGGGCTGACCCTATAGCCCGTCTCATTCAGCTCCGCTATTGCAGTCAATGCAACCGCGGCATTTTTTACCTGATGGTCCCCTATAAGGGGCAGCTTCATGCCTTTTATATCATATTCCCGGTATCTGAAGTCAACGAGCTGTCCATTCTCATCGTAGCTTTTCAGAGTCAGTGATGACTCCTCAGCCTTTATCAGCCTTGCAGCCTTTTGGGTACAAATATCTTCAATCACAGAGGCTGCCTCGGGAAATAGCTGCGGATACATGACCACCGTCGAGCCTTCCTTTATAATACCTGCCTTCTCATAGGCTATCTTCTCTATGGTATCCCCCAGTATATCCATATGGTCATAGCTTATGGAGGTTATCACAGAGAGCAGCGGATCTATGACATTAGTGGCGTCGTACCTGCCTCCCAGTCCTACCTCTATCACTGCGAAATCAACCTTGCTGCGCTCAAAATAAAGCAGAGCCATGGCAGTATACATCTCAAACTGTGTAGGTTCTTCCAGCCCCTTTTCTCCCATAAGCCTGACCATGTCCATTACTTCCAGGGCATAGCTGACAAAATCCTCTGGGGTTATCTCCCTGCCGTCAATGGTCATCCGCTCTGTATTCCTGTACAGGTGCGGAGAGATATACATACCGGTGCTGTAGCCCGCATTGGTCAGCACATTAGCTATCATGGCAGTGGTTGAACCCTTGCCGTTGGTACCGGCAACATGTATCAGCTTCAGTTTTTTATGGGGATCCCCCAGGAGATCCAGGAGCTTCGCCGTTCTGTCCAGTCCCGGCCTGCATCCGAATTTCATGGTGGTTTCTATCAGGTTAACAACTTCATTATAGTTCATTACTTTTACCTCACCCATTACTTTTTAAGTGAGTTTATCCTTTCAAGCACTTTTTCCAACATATCCTGGTACTTCTTTTCCTTTGCCCTTTCTTCATCAATGACATTCTGGGGAGCCTTTGCTACAAAGCCCTGGTTGCTGAGCTTACCCTTTACCCTCTGGAGCTCTTTCTCCAGGTTGCCCTTTTCTTTTTCCAGCCTTTCCAGCTCCTTCTCAAAATCCACCAGGTCCTCCAGGGGCAGGTATATTTCTGCTCCGTTCATCATCACCGATACTGCATTCTCCGGTATACCGGACTTATCTGCCATAACGGCAACCTCAGAAGCGGATGCAAGCCTTTCAAAGTATATGCTGCCTTCCTCCAGGGCTGCCTTTAGCTCCTTGCTGCCGGTAACTATCATTACCTTGGCTTTTCTGGACGGAACAACATTCATTTCTGCTCTTATGTTCCTTATGCTCTTTATTGCTTCCATTACCGCTTCCATCTTCTTCTCTGCTTCCGGCAGGAAGGTTTTTTCATCATACTCAGGCCATTTGGAGATCATGATGGATTCATATTCAGAGGGAAGATGCTGGTATATCTCCTCTGTTATAAACGGCATGTACGGATGAAGCAGCTGCATGGTGCCCTTCAATACATCGCACAGGGTAACCTGAGCGGTCAGCTTTGTGTCTTGGTCCTCACCGTAAAGTCTCGGCTTTACAAGCTCGATATACCAATCACAGAATTCTGACCATATAAAATCATAAAGCTTCTGTGCGGCAATACCCAGCTCAAACTTCTCCATGTTCTCGGTCACTTCTTTTACAACAGTATTGAACCTGCTTATTATCCACTTGTCGGCAGTAGTCAGGCTCTCCCGGTATTTGGCCCTGTCAGCCTTCTGCACCTTGTCGGAATCCAGATTCATAAGCACAAATCTTGAAGCGTTCCATATCTTATTTGCGAAGTTGCTGTATGCCTCAACCTTTTCCCAGAAAAATCTCATGTCATTTCCCGGGGAGTTGCCTGAAATAAGGTTGAATCTCAGAGCATCAGCGCCAAATTTATCGATTATATCCAGAGGGTCTATCCCGTTTCCCAGGGATTTGCTCATTTTCCTGCCCTCCGAGTCCCTTATGATACCGTGGATGAAAACATATTTAAAGGGTTCCTGCTGCATGTTTTCCATGGATGAGAATATCATCCTCGCAACCCAGAAGAATATTATGTCATAGCCTGTAACCAGTACACTTGTCGGATAGAAATATTCCAGATCCTCTGTCTTGTCAGGCCAGCCCAGGGTAGAGAAAGGCCATAAGGCGGAGCTGAACCAGGTGTCAAGGGTATCCTCATCCTGCTTTACCCTTCCGCCGCATTTGGTGCAGGCGGCCGGCGCTGACTTTGATACTATTATTTCTCCGCAGTCCTCGCAGTAATAGGCCGGTATCCTGTGTCCCCACCACAGCTGTCTGGATATGCACCAGTCCTGTATGTTCTCCATCCAGTTGTAATATGTTTTGGAAAATCTGTCAGGTACAAATTTTACCCTTCCATCCCTTACTACCTCAAGGGCAGGCTCTGCAAGGGGCTTCATCTTTACAAACCACTGCTTGGAAAGTATCGGCTCTATTGTTGTATTGCACCTCTGGCAGTGTCCGACATTGTGCTCATGCTCCTTTATCTTTACCAGAAGTCCCTGCTCCTCCAGGTCCTTGATTATCTGCTTCCTGGCTTCATATCTGTCCATTCCCTTGTATTTGCCGCCCAGTCCGTTTATAGTTCCATCATCGTTCATCACTCTCGGCATAGGCAGATTGTGCCTCATGCCTACCTCAAAATCATTAGGGTCATGGGCAGGTGTGATCTTTACCGCTCCGGTCCCGAACTCCATGTCAACATAATCATCCGCTATAATCGGTATTTCCTTGTTCATCAAAGGAAGTACCGCCATCTTGCCAACCATATGCGCATAGCGTTCATCCTTGGGATTGACCGCTACCGCAGTGTCGCCCAGCATTGTTTCAGGTCTTGTGGTTGCAATCTCTATGAATTCATCGCTGTCCTTTACCGGATATTTGACATGCCAGAAATGCCCCTTGTCAGTATCATATACGGTTTCAATGTCCGATATTGAGGTCTTGCATTTGGGGCACCAGTTGATGATCCTCTCACCCTTGTATATGAGGCCCTTCTCATACAGCCTTATGAAAACCTCCATAACCGCCTTTGAACAGCCTTCGTCCATTGTGAACCTTTCCCTGGTCCAATCGCAGGAGCTTCCAAGCTTTTTAAGCTGGTTCAGTATCCTTCCGCCGTACTCCTTCTTCCAATCCCATGCCAGCTCAAGAAATTTATCTCTTCCAAGCTGGTATTTTGTCTTTCCTTCCTTGGCAAGGGCTTCCACTATTTTGGCTTCAGTAGCTATACTTGCATGATCGGTACCGGGAAGCCAGAGCGTACAATAGCCCTGCATCCTTCTCCATCTGATAAGTATATCCTGTATCGCAT
>JAEXXN010000272.1 GCA_023405875.1 Bacillota bacterium
ATATTGTCGAAATACTATATGAGGCGGATGCATGGGCAGGGATCGGAGGAGCTGCAATAGTCTCACGCAGCCATGTTAAGAAGGCTATCGACCAGAAAGGCTACAGGTCGAACCGCCTGGAGGAAAAGCTTCAGGAGCTGATCGATACAGGCGTAGTGCTTATTTCTACCGAGGAAAAAATCGTAGGCCAGGTCAACGGCCTTGCGGTTATGGACTTTGGCGATTACTCCTTCGGCAAGCCCAACAGGATAACAGTAGTGACTTATGCCGGAGAGAAGGGTATAGTCAATATTGAGCGGGAAGTTGAAATGAGCGGCAGTATACATGACAAAGGGGTGCTGATACTTACCGGATATCTGGGCGATAAGTTTGCCCAGGAGTTTCCGCTTACAATATCAGCGAGCATATGCTTTGAACAGCTTTATGACGGTATTGAAGGAGACAGTGCCTCAAGTACCGAGCTGTATGCCCTGCTGTCAAGCCTGTCTGAGCTTCCGATAAAGCAGTACATCGCAGTAACGGGGTCGGTTAACCAGAAGGGCGAGATACAGCCCATCGGCGGCGTGAATGAAAAGATAGAGGGCTTTTTCCAGACCTGCAAGGCCAGAGGCCTTAAGGGAAACGAGGGAGTAATGATACCCTGGCAGAATGTGGTCAACCTTATGCTTAAGGATGAGGTCATAGATGCTGTCAAAGAGGGAAGCTTCCATATATATCCCGTGAGAAGCATAGATGAAGGCATAGAGATCCTTACAGATATACCGGCAGGGACAAGAGACGAAGCAGGAAATTATGCCGAGAATACCGTCTACTACCTCGTACAGAAGAAAATAGAGAAGTTTGCCAGGATCGCAGAGGAATTTGAAGAAACGGAGCAGGAGCATAAATAGAAGTTCAACTCTTGAGCAGGGGTGATTGGATTGACAAAGGTATATGCCCACAGGGGAGCCTCCGGTTATGCGCCGGAAAATACCATGGCAGCGTTCATAAAAGCTGTGGAGCTTGGCAGTGACGGTATAGAGTGTGATGTTCAGATGACAAGGGACGGAAGGCTTATTGTCTGCCATGATGAAACCCTGGAGAGGACTACTGACGGAAAGGGCTTTATCAAAGACCACAGCTATGATGAACTGAGGAAGCTGGATGCCGGAAGCTGGTTCGACGGCAGCTTCCGGAATGAGAGGATACCAAGGCTGGTGGAGCTGCTTGAACTGGTAAAGGACAATGATATTCTGCTTAATATTGAAATCAAGAGCGGTATTGTGCTTTATCCCGGGATAGAGGAGAAGGTACTTGCACAGGTAGATGCCTTCAGGCTCCGGGAAAAAGTGATAATCTCCTCCTTTAATCATTACTCTGTAAAGAAATGCAGGGATATTGATCCGGGGGTAAGAACAGGAATATTATATATGGAGGGGCTTTATGAGCCCTGGAATTATATGAAAACCCTGGATTGCCCGTGTGCCCATCCCTTTTATCTGTCGCTGGCTCCGGAGGTTTCCGGGGAGCTGAAGGCCAGAGGCTATGAAATAAATGTTTTTACGGTAAACGATCCCGGGGAAGCAGTAAGGCTTGCAGAAATGGGTGTCGACGGTATAATAACAAATTTCCCCGACAGTATAGCAGAAGCTTTGGATAACAGGAAGGGGGAAGATTGAGGTTGAAGGCAGGCAGGCTTAATTACCTTAATACCTTTTTACTTGGTTTGGGCTTTTTCTGTATAAGTATAACCTGGTCACTCTATAATTCCTTTGTACCGATATTTTTAAATAAGTACATAAGCAGTGCTTTCGTCATAGGAATAATAATGACCTTTGACAATATAGCGGCAATAACCCTTCAGCCCTTTTTCGGGGCATTAAGCGACAGGACGGCTACAAGGTACGGCAGAAGAATGCCTTTCCTGCTTATAGGGATACCGGTATCAGCCGTATTTTTCCTGCTGATACCCTATGAGTTCAATCTGGTCAGCCTTATAGCGATAGTAATGTGCTTCAACATAACCATGAGCATATACAGGGCTCCTACGGTAGCTCTCATGCCCGATCTGACGCTTTCTCCCCTGAGGAGCAAGGCCAACGGCATAATAAATTTCATGGGGGGCTTTGGCGCCCTTCTGGCTTACTTTGCAGGCTCAAGGATATATGACTATGACAGGCATATGCCGTTTATGGGAACAGCCCTGCTGATGCTGCTTTCCATACTGGTCCTTTACAAAGCGATAAAGGAGCCGGCTGCACCGGCACCGGAGGATAGGGAGAACACAGGAATAATAGCTGCTTTCAGGGAAATACTCTCGGATGCCGATAAGAGCGCCTTGTTCCTGCTGCTTGCAATTTTCTTCTGGTTTATCGGTTATCAGGGGGTTGAGACATTGTTCACCCTATATGGGGTCAAGTATCTGGGAATAAAGGAAAGTGCAGCCGCGCTCACCCTGGGCTTTTTCTCCCTTTCCTTCCTGGTATTTGCAATACCCAGCGGCTTTATAGCCACCAGGATAGGCAGGAAAAGGACGGTAAAGGCAGGACTTATAGGGCTGATGGCAGTGTTTGTGGTAATATTGTTCTCCAGAAATATAGCCGTGATAAGGGTATTGATGCTTATAGGCGGAATGTTCTGGGCTTTTATAAATATAAATTCCTACCCTATGGTGGTGGAAATGACAACAGACGATAAAATCGGAGCCTATACAGGAGTATATTATTTCTTTTCTTCCATGGCGGCAATCCTTGGGCCTCCTATTTTTGGAAAGCTCATCGACCTTGTGGGCTATGGGGTACTTTTTATACTGGCGCTATGCTTCTTCCTGCTTGCATTTATATGCATCACCTATGTAAAAAGGGGAGAACATAAAGTTGTTGGCAATGAGAAAACGCAGGGATGGCCAGTGGTCGTCCGTACTAAATAATAATATATATTCGGAGGTAAGAAAATGAGAGAGAGTATAATCAGGGATATTAAAAAAGCGGAATCCGGACATAGAAAAATAGAGTGGGTAAAGGGATACATGCCTGTGCTTTCGGCTATTGAAAAGGAATTTATAGAGGACCAGCCCTTTGC
>JAEXXN010000044.1 GCA_023405875.1 Bacillota bacterium
TAAATGATTTTTGAGAGCAAACTGAAGAATATTCAGGCATAAAGGATCTGCAGCAGCGGGTCCTTTATTTAATACTATCGGGTCTATAATGCATGGATATAAAAAATTCTGCGGTAAATAATAATATAGAAATATTTATGCAGTATATACGGAGGTGGTACCGTGGAAATGAATCATACAGATGCATTGACGGAGTGGACAAATTGGAAAAAGACCTTAGGCAAAGCCGTAAATCTGGGTGAATCTGTAGGAATGTCGGATAATACCATAGAAAAAATCGCTGTTAAGGTCGGCAATGTCCTTACGGCCAGGGTAGATCCGGAAAACAGGGAGCAGCGTTTGCTGCAAGAACTGTGGAAAGTAGCCGATGACAGTGAAAAGAGAGTTTTGGCCAAGCTGATCGTAAATATGGTTGAAACGGATATCAAGCAGTGACTTATGCCAGTCGCTGCTTGATCCATCAATGTCTTCGGTTTTTTGACAGCCTTGTACCCAGACGGGAGCCCAGCAAGGAGAAAACAAGCGCAGTTGCTGCATAAAGGATATTTATGACTGCTGAATCTGTTTCTTTAAAAGAATAGACAAGTACAAAAAATAAAGCCGGCAGGCTGAGCCATATTCCCGGCATGACTGCAGCATAGGCTGCCAATCCGAAGGCCGTCCCAAGCACCAGGTAAGTAACTGCTACCAGCAGAAAAGAAAATACCCTTTCATAAACTGAAGTTACATCGGTGAACATGAAATTGAAAACCAGAAAGAACCCTGGAAGTATTCCAATCAGCAACTCGGCAACAGACCAAACAAATTTTCTCAATTCAACAGCTCCTTTTGAATTTGATATTAATGAGGCTATAGCTGTCCTCCACCTGCATATCTTCTAACTCGTTGAAACGCGCAAAGGCAAGAAACTTTTTCTACAGACGCGTTATAATACTTATTATACAATAAAACGCAATAATTATTATTACTCTGTAGGGAACGCATTTCGTACGTTCCGAGCCTGACGCAGCTATATTGAAAAATCAAACATATTATACCTTGTAAAATGCTTCATCAATAGGCGTTATTAACACATTGACAGCAGGTGCATTAAAGCTTATAATGAAATAGCTGAATGAATTGAATATCAAGCGTGATTGTCATTTGATGCAATACATTTCAGCGATAAAAAAAGTTAATAATCTTGGTCGTGCTAGACGGGGAGACTGCGGTGCCCTGTAACCTGCAATCCGCAATAGCAGGGTTGAATTCCTTTGCTGAGGCGCTCGCTTGTGAGGACTGCCCCAGGCAAGTGGTGTTGATGATTGGGTCCTGCGCAACGGAAATTCATGAACCCCGCCAGGTCCGGAAGGAAGCAACGGTAAGTGAACCCTTTCGTGTGCCGCAGGGTTGCCTGATTGGAGCTAACTACCCGGGTAACGCTTGTAGGTGCGCGTCGAAGAAAGGTGCACGGCCATATATTTAAAAACTTGTACTAAACAAGTTTTTTTTATTTTTGACTTTTTATCGGCGTTTACGTGCGTTTTAGCGGAAATAAGACTAATTATGCATTTTTTAATCAAATTCTTACAACATTCTTACAATATGCGCAACTTGCTGATATAATATAGATGGAAAAGCATCAATAGAATGGCAAAAGGGGGATTATAATCAGTGCACAAAATTAACTTCAAGCTGAGAATATTGTTATCCTTTTTAGCAGTGTCAATAATCCCTTTCATGTTATCCTGGGCTCTTCTGAACAATACCTATGACAGGAAAATGCAGCAGGATTTCAAGAATTTCAATTATATGTACATACAGAACCAGATGGATAAGGTAGAGCAGATATTCGGGCAAAAGGAAATAGAACTGAAATCCATTGCCCAGTCCTTCAGCCATCTGGATCAGCAGAACGCAGATATTTATGCCTTTCTCAGAGATCAGAAGAGTGTTAATCAATACTATATGAATTTGTATATAATCATGCCGGAGGGCAAGGTTTTTACAGATGACCGCAATTCGGAAGCAATTGATATTACTATAGACTACACAAGACTGCACAGCTATACCAATGCCAAAAAAGCACAGGAGCTGGTGTGGCTGGAGCCTTATACCGATGTCATCAGCGGAAACCGCTGTATCGGGATGTCGATACCTTTGCTGGATAAGCAGGGTAAAGCCTCAGGGGTGCTGGTAGGGAATATTTCGCTTAATACTGTACGCAACCTTATGGTCAACGGGAAATACATGTCAAATGAAGAGCTGTTTTTTGTCAACCCTTCAGGCTATGTGAAGTTTCACAGCGGCGAAAAATACAATGAAACTGTCAATATTACAGATAAAAGCTTTATACTTTCTCCCGCTGCCGCTGAGGTAATGAATCTGAAGGAGGGCTACAGAGAATTCAGATATCTTAACAGTGACTGGACCTGCAGCTTTTCTGAAATCAATTCAAACGGCTGGAAAGTCGTCTCACTCATTAACACTGATGATATCAAGGAAATATTCAGCACCTTGAATCAAAGCACTCACAGCATAATACTGCTTTTGGGCTTGCTTTGTATTCTTATTGCCGTTTTTGTTTCTCTTTTCCTGTCAAGGTCCATAGCCACTCCTCTTATGGAGCTGAGACTTGGGG
>JAEXXN010000618.1 GCA_023405875.1 Bacillota bacterium
ATGTACAACAACATATTAATCTGAGATGCCGATAGGAAAGTCGGCCAGGGAGGTGAAAAAGATGAAAATCATTAGACAAAAAACTCTTGCGGCATTGAAAGCTGCAGCATGCTTCATGCTTGTTATAGCACCCCTGCTCCTGATGCAGGGCTGTTCGGGAACCGAAAACCTTGAAGAGCCGGCACAGCCTCAGATACCGGCAGCGCAAAGCGTATCTCCGCAAGCAATCACCCTCACCCCGTCGGAGGATGCCGCCGCTATAGGCATCACGGCGGAAAACTATCCGCGTATCGACGGCTCGACTTCCACACTGCCGCTCGTACAAGGAATATACAAAAGGATGTTTTTGCCCTCGGACAACAAAGGAGACAGATGGCCGGGCCTTCCGCAGCAGGCTTCCAAAACAGTGAAGTCCTATGAGCTGCTTATCAATGGAGACGTCGATTTGATCCTTGTCCCGGACCCCTCAAAAGAGGTCGAGCAGATGGCAGACATCGCCGGAACGGAGCTTGAGTATATCCCTATCGGTGCTGAAGCGCTTGTTTTTATCACGCACAAGGATAATCCTGTGGACAATATCAATGCTTCTCAGGTGCAGAAGATTTATGCCGATATGTCTATCACCGATTGGTCGGAGCTCGGAGGTAAAAGCGGGCGCATCGTGCCGATCTGCCGCAACGCCGATTCCGGGTCTCAGGCGCAGATGGAGAATATGGTGCTCGGGGGCAAACCGATAAACCCGGCCGTCGAGGAAAATTATATGGAACGGGACATGAACGGGATGCTGCAAATGGTAGAGAGTTACCAGTATTTCGCAAAGGACGGAGAGGAAAACGCATATGCGTTGGGATATACGCTTTACTACTACATACAGATTTCACAAAGCGTTATGGGAGAGGCAATGGATATCAAGACACTGGCATTCGATGGAGTTGCTCCAGCGCGCAAAACAATTTTGTCAAAGGAATATCCGCTTTCGATAAATTACTATGCGGTCGTGCGAAAAGACCTTCCGGAGGACCATCCGGCGCGGAAAATTGCGGACTGGCTTACAACGGCGGAGGGCCAATGGGAGGTCGCCGTATCCGGTTTGGGTGCATTGCAGACATTGTACGAGCTGCCGCAGTGAGGCATGAATAAGCAGGAATTTTATTGCGGAGGAAAGTAATGAGATATATTTTGATTCATGGACTTGGACAAAGTTCTTCCAGTTGGGACAAGATGATTTCGTATATGGGAGATGAATTCCCTGCGGATTGTCCTGATGTAGCCCGGCTCCTGAGCGGTAAGGAGCCTACTTACAACAATTTGTACCTTGCTTTTTCTGAATATTGCCAGGAAGCCGCAGAACCGGTCTGCCTGTGCGGGCTTTCCCTGGGGGCTGTTCTTGCACTGAATTATGCCCTTGACCGTCCGGAAAAGGTTCAATCCATGATTTTGATCGGGGCACAATACAAAATACCGAAAGGCTTGCTGAGGCTTCAAAATACTATTTTCCGCTTTTTGCCCGAAGCCTCTTTTCAAAAGCTTGGTTTCAGCAAAAACAGCTTTATTCGATTATCCAAGTCCTTTATAACGCTGGATTTCAGCAATCGAATAGCAGGCATCCGGTGCAATACTTTGATTTTATGCGGTGAAAAGGATAAAGCCAACAAAAAAGCAGCAAGGGAATTGGCTGACCATATACCGGAAGCTGAATTCCGTACAGTTAAGGGAGCAGGGCACGAAGTAAATGTAGATGCGCCGGAAATATTGGCATCTATCCTCAATGAGTTTTAGGGTAAAAAACAGGGTATATAAATTCCTATCTATCGAAGGCATAGAAAGGATGGAGAATTTTATGAAGAAAAAGAATATATTGCTTGCTATTCTATTGAGCGTGGGAGCAATTATAGTTGGCGTGATTTTATTTTTACATTCTGCCTTTTCCCCAACAGCGGATGCTAAACGAAATTTGAGCTTTGGGGATGCAGGATTATCTGTTGAAATAGCGGACGGGTCTTTCGTAAAACCGATCGTCCGTACCTATGCCTTAGAGGACTATCAGTCACTTTCCGAAAGAAAACAGAGAAAGCTTCGGGAACAGACAATGGGAAAAATAGAGGGGGATATACCCTGTGTCTATTTAGACGGGAACAAAGAAAGCCTGAAATTCTCTTTTACGAATAACGGAGTGAAAGCAGAGCCCGATAATGCTCCTGAAATTAAATTGACTGCATATCCATCGCATTATAAGGATAAAGACCCTGAACGGGTAATTATGGATAAGCTGCTAAAAAATGAGAAAGGGGAATATTTCTATACTCTCCGTCGATACCGCACGCAATATGAAAAATATTTTTTAGAAACCAACTACCTTCAATTAATTTATAATATAGATGGTAAAGAATATATTTCAGTTTTTTCCTTGCATACTTCGACCTCGGATGCGGATTTCTTTGAAAATGAAATATTGCAACAGCCTATTCCGGCAGAAAAGTAAATTTCAATTTTCTAAATAATTTTCGCATTTAATTGTATGTCTTTTTGGAGCAGCTTCAGCCCTTGTGGAGTTGCAGGCATATATCTGAAGGATTAAAATAAGGATCAGTTAGAAATTTCTAACTGATCCTTATTTTAATCTTTTTTACGAGACATTAGAAAATCCATGAGAGGTGAAGGGAAAGAATGAAAGAAAAAAATTGGCTGGCAACGGTTTTGTCCTTTGCAACCGAATGCAGGATAAAAATGCTCCTTTCGGTAATATGCGCCATAATTAGTGTTGCAGGCGGAATGGTGCCTTATATAGGAGTTTACCGGATTATTATTTTATTTTTTGATGGAAAGCAGACAGCGGGCAGTATATTGTTCTGGTCGGCAATATGTCTTGCCGGACATGTGGTAAAGCTTGCATTTTATGCAATATCCACCATGCTGGCGCATTTTTCCGCATACAGCATATTGGAGAATATGCGGCTCAGGATTGCCGACAGATTAATGAAAGCGCCTCTTGGCACCGTGTTGAACCAGACGGCGGGAAAGCTGAAAAGCGTGATCGTAGACCGGGTGGAAACCATAGAGCTACCTCTGGCCCATCTTATTCCCGAGGGTATCTCCAACCTGCTTTTGCCGGTAGGCGTGTTTGCTTATATTGTTATGATAGATTGGCGCATGGCACTTGCAGCATTGGGCACGGTGCCGATAGCTGCCGTGACATATGCAATTATGATGAGGACTTTTAACAAGCAGTATGCCGACTATATGGAGTCCAGCAACTATGTGAACAGCGTGATTGTAGAATATGTGGAGGGAATTGAAGTTATAAAGGCCTTTAACCAGTCCTCCTCCTCTTATGAAAAATTTGAAAAGGCAGTGGAGTCTTTTAAGGAATATACACTGAACTGGTTCAGGAGCACCTGGAAGCTCATGAATTTCGGAGGGGCGGTCTTGCCGTCAACCTTGCTCTTTACAATGCCTGCCGGTATGTACCTTTATATGAACGGAGCCTTAAGTCCGGCGGAGCTTACCATGTGCTTGATTTTGTCCCTGGGGATCGTAGCACCCTTAACAAGCTTTACGGTATTTGTGAACGATATTAAGGCTATAGAATATGCAGTGAAGGACACGGACGGGCTTTTGAACCTGAAGGAGCTTCAAAACGCATCAGAGCGGGTGAAGCTTCAAGGGTACGATATTGAGCTTGAAAATGTATCCTTTTCCTATGATACTGATGAAGCCGCCGACCCCAGCAACACGGAAAACAGCGTGCTTGATAATATAAACCTGAAGCTTGAGCAGGGGACCTTTGCCGCCCTGGTCGGCCCTTCGGGAGGCGGAAAATCCACAGTTGCAAGGCTGATTGCCCGGTTTTGGGATACGGGCAGCGGAGAAATCAAGATCGGCGGTATCAATATCAAAAAGCTTCCTCTGGCACAGCTTGCCGACACAGTGAGCTTTGTAACCCAGGATAATTTCCTGTTTAACTGCTCGCTTATGGAAAATATACGGCTGGGTAACCCCGGAGCATCTGATGAAGAAGTGATAAATGCGGCAAAAGCAGCTTGCTGCGACGAGTTTATCCAAAAGCTGTACAACGGATATGATTCCAATGCGGGAGAGGCAGGCAGAAAACTGTCGGGAGGCGAAAAGCAGAGGCTTGCAATAGCAAGAGCCATCTTAAAAAATGCTCCGGTTGTTATATTGGATGAAGCTACCGCATTTACCGATCCGGAAAACGAAGATAAGCTTCAAAAATCTATTGCTGCCCTTACCCGGGGGAAAACCTTACTGGTGATTGCCCACAGATTGTCAACCGTCAAAAATGCGGACAAGATCATCGTTATGGAAAAAGGCCGTATTGCAAAGACGGGTACGCACAACGAGCTGCTTGAGAGCTGCGGCCTTTACAGGAACATGTGGGAGGCGCACATAGGAGCAAAGCAATGGGCAGCCGGGGCCGGGAAAGGAAAGGTGAAGCAATATGCTTAGAAAGATAAAGCGGATCATCCGTTGGTCCGGAGAAGGCCGGAAGCGTTTATACATAGGCTTCGTATATTCCTTCTTCAATACAGTATTTACAGCTATGCCGATAATGGGGGCAGCATACGGGCTGAACCTCATCCTGGAGGACATGAAGGGCAATTTCACCCTGACAATAGAATGGGTATTCTATATGCTGGGTTTTATGGCTGTCTCGGTGGCAGGCAGGTTTGTATTTGCTTATCTCCGTGCCGTGGCACAGGAAAGTATCGGCTATGAAGTAACCGCGGAACAGAGAATTGCTATTGGGGATATCCTGAAAAGAGTGTCCCTGGGCTTTTTCAGTCAAAAAAATGCAGGAGAGCTTGCCTCTGCTGTAACGACAGACCTGTCCTTTATCGAGCTGCTCGGGATGAAAATGATCGATGTTGTGGTAAACGGATATATCGGCGCATTTACAATGGTGCTTTGCCTGGCCTTTTACAATGTGTGGGTCGCCCTGATCGCGGCGGCAGGTATACTATTGTCCGCTTTTTTCCTGAAGCGTCTGGGTAACAGGAGCAGCGAGAATGCGCCGGTACACCAGAAGGCGCAGGACAGCATGATTGCAGCAACACTTGAGTATATCCGGGGAATGCCTGTGGTTAAGGCATTTAAACAGGACGGTGTTTCCAGAGAGAGGATCCGCAGAGCATATAAAATGAGTAAGGATATCAATATCAAAATTGAAAAGGACTATGTCCCTTATAATTGCCTCCATCTGTTTGCCCTTAAGGCAGCGTCGGCAGGCATTGTCCTCAGTTCGGCATTACTGGCTGCAAATGGGGCAATGGCTGTACCGACTATGCTCATGATGGTGATTTTCTCTTTTGTCATCTTTGGACATATTGAGACGGCAAACGGAGCAACTCACGTATTGGAGATCATCGATGCCACGCTGGATAAATTAGCTGCCATAGAGAATGTGGAATTTATTGATAAAGACAGCAAGAATGTGGAGTTATCGAGGTATGATATTCAATTTAAGGATGTCTGCTTTGCCTATGAAAAAAGGAATGTATTGAAAAATGTATCCTTCACTATCCCGGAGAATACGACTACAGCAATCGTCGGTCCTTCGGGAGGCGGAAAATCGACAATATGCAGCCTGATTGCCAGATTCTATGATGCAAATAGAGGCAGCGTATCGGTAGGAGGCGTGGATGTAAAGGAAATGACCTGCGACAGTCTTCTCAAGAACATAAGCATGGTTTTCCAAAGGGTATATCTGTTCCATGATACGGTGCTCAACAATATAAGGTTCGGAAAACCGGGGGCCGGCTTTGCAGAGGTGGTAGAGGCGGCTCAAAAAGCCTGCTGCCATGATTTCATCATGGGCCTCCCGGATGGATATGAAACGGTGATCGGAGATGGCGGTTCCACGCTTTCCGGAGGCGAAAAGCAGCGGATATCCATAGCAAGGGCAATGCTTAAAAATGCCCCTATAGTCATTCTGGATGAAGCCACTGCAAGTGTGGACCCGGAAAATGAGCATGCGATACAAAAGGCTATCAGCGCTTTGGTGCATGGCAAGACGATCATAATCATTGCCCACCGGTTAGCCACCATACAGAATGCCGATCAGATACTTGTAGTGGATGAAGGCACCATTGCACAGAGAGGAACTCATGAGGAGCTTCTAAGGCAGGAGGGTGTTTACAGGAGATTCCTCAGTATACGGGAAACGGCGGAGGGCTGGAGTATTTAAGATCAATTTAATTGAAGAGAGGAGGTGGATTTCTCAATGAAAAAGTTTATAAAAAAATACTTGATAGATGAGTTTGGAGATAAAAAGGGAGAGCTTCTTTATCAAGAAACCTGTAAAAACGTAGAACTGCTTAAGAGCAAAACGGACTACAAAAGTAAAAATCAGAAGAAATACATGGAGGGCGGAATATTCCCGGCAATGTCCGTATATCAGACGCTTCAGAAGTCAGGACAGTCAAAGGACGAAGCATATGAGCATATGAAAAAAATGATCGGAGAAAATACCAGGAAGCATACAAGAAAAATGTGGACCAGACTTGGCAAATTACCTTTTTTCTTTTCCCTGTTCAGAATGATGTTTTCAAAAGGCTTAGAAGGAGATAGCTGGGATGTTTTGTGGGTATCGAACGACAAGTCAAAATTTGAATATAATATCCAGAGGTGCTTATGGCATGACACCTTTAGCGAATATGGCTGCCCGGAGCTTTGTGCAATTTTTTGCCATAACGATGAAATCAATTTTACCAATGTGAGCAAGTACCTGAGGTTTAACAGAGAAAATGCGCTGGGGTACGGGGGAGAATGCTGCGACTTTCATTTTTATTCAAATAAATAATTGATGGCAGTAAAATTACAGATACACCGCCAATTTTTTGATACATGGAGTTTCAAGCCCTGATTGTTCAATCAGCTTGTCAAAATCCGACTGGAGAGCTATCATCTCGTCTTTTGCCGCAATAGTATGC
>JAEXXN010000005.1 GCA_023405875.1 Bacillota bacterium
AATACATACAATAAAAATGACCAAGTGGTCATTGACTCGTTATGGGAAATAAAGTATAATGACCATGTGGTCATTCAATTGGACGTAAGGGGGGAAACAGTGTGGAACCAATTATTACAGTTAAAGATGTGGTAAAGGAATATACAATGGGTGAGGTAAAAATACGCGCTGCCGACGGGATATCCTTTGAGGTCGATCCCGGAGAGCTGGTGGTAGTCCTCGGACCCAGCGGAGCAGGAAAAAGTACCGTTCTCAATATTCTGGGGGGCATGGACTTTCCGACCTCCGGGGAGGTCTGGGTAGGAGGAAAGGATATATCCAAATTCAATCAGAATGAATTGACAATGTACAGGAGAAAGCATATAGGCTTTGTGTTCCAGTTCTATAATCTCATGCCCAACCTGACGACCCTTGAAAATGTCGAGATTGCGGCCCAGATATGCGATGATCCCCTGAATGCGGCTTCGGTGCTTAAAGATGTGGGGCTGGGTGAAAGAATGGACAATTTTCCCGCACAGCTTTCCGGCGGTGAACAGCAGAGAGTATCCATAGCCAGAGCCGTTGCCAAAAATCCTACCCTGCTTTTATGTGACGAACCCACCGGAGCTCTGGATTATATGACCGGCAAATCCATACTGAAGCTGCTCCGGGATGTAAACCGCGATTTTAAAAAGACGGTGATGCTGATAACCCATAACAGCCCGATAGCACAAATGGCGGATAAGGTGGTAAGAGTCAAGAATGGAAAGGTGGAGTCGGTGGAATTGAATGCTAACCCGCTGCCGATAGAAAGGATTGAGTGGTAATGTGGATCTTCTTAAAGAAATTTTACAGGGATCTGGGAGAATCTAAAGGGCAGTTTGTATCCGTCCTGGCTGTCGTTATTATCGGGGTAATGTTTTATACCGGTCTGTATTCTGCAATGGAGACTCTTTCGGCCGCAGGCAAAAGCTATTTTACCGAATATCGTATAGGAGACCTGTGGGGTTCCATGTACAGGGCCCCGGAGGGCGTGGTCAAACGGATCGAGGCGTTTCCCGGGGTGAAAATGGTTACGGGAAGGGTAGTGCAGGATGTGAGGATAAGCATGGAGAAGAGGGAAGCCATTGTCAGGCTTATTTCCCTTCCTGATGAAAAAATGGATGTGGTCAATGACATTCAGCTAAAGTCCGGCAGCTATTTTTCCAAGGCTGAGGGCAATCAATGCATAGTATCCGAGGACTTTTTCAAAGCCCACAAGCTGGCTATAGGACAGACAATAGAGCCTATTATAAGCGGGGACAGGGTGAAGCTTAAAATCGTAGGTACCGCCAAAAGCCCTGAATACACATATGAGATCCGTGAAGCCGGCGAATTGATTCCTGATCCTGAAAAATTCGGGGTGGTCTACGTAAAAAAGTCGTATTTGCAGTCGGTGCTGGATTTTAAGGGCTCAATAAATGATATAAGCGTGCTTCTGGGGAAGCAGGGCGATATCAAAAAAGTCAGGACTCATATGGAAAAGCTTCTGACACAGTATGGCCTTGCCGGCATTGTGGAAAAAAAGGATCAGCTTAGCTATAACATGTTCAATAACGAGATACGCTCTTTGGAATCAATATCTGCAATTTTCCCAATGCTTTTTTTCATCGCCTCGGCGGTGATAATTTATATAACCATGACCAGGATGATAGAAAACCAGCGGACGCTGATGGGCGTGCTGAAGGCCCTGGGCTACAGCAACCTGGATATTATGCTCCATTATCAGACCTACCCCTTGCTGGTGGGGATACTTGGAAGCATAATCGGTGCGCTTCTGGGAGTGTTCTTTGTAGGAGAAGAGCTATTGAAGCTGTTTAATATGGTATATAATATCCCTCTCAGAGAGACTGCCGTCCATCTGAGTATTGTACTCCCTGCCGCTTTTCTGGCTTTGGCCTTCTGTGTTGCCGCAGGCTACAATGCCTGCAGGAAGGAGCTGCACCTGGTGCCTGCCGAATCTATGAGGCCAAAGCCTCCCGCCTCGGGGAAAAAGCTGTTTCTGGAAAGCCTCAGCTTGCTTTGGCAGAATATCAATTTCAGCTGGAAGATCATACTCAGGAATCTTTTCCGGTATAAGAAGCGTTCGGCAATGGCTTCCACAGGGATAATCTTTTCAACGGTACTGCTGCTGGCGGCTATGGGCTTTCTGAATTCTATAGATTACCTTATGCAGAAACAATTTCATGAAATACAAAGGTTCGATATAAAAATAAATTTTTCCGGACTGATGAATACCGATGAATTAAACTATATAAAGAGTATGGACCATATTAAATCGGTAGAGCCGATACTGGAAAGCGGCATGGAGATAACCAGCGGCTGGAAAAAGAAGGATATCGGGATTGTAGCCCTGGGAAGCGGATCAAAGCTGTATGGAGTTTTTGACGAGTCCGACAAGCTTATGGTACCTCCAGGGGATGGGATTCTGCTTCCTGCCAGGCTGATGGATAAATTAGGCCTTGAGGTTGGCGACAGGGTATATCTCAGGTCCTTTTACCCCGGGAAGAATGAAGATAAAGATAAAAAGGCAGCCATAGTAAAGGGGGTCACAGCACAGTTCATAGGGGAAAGTGCTGTCTTTAGCACCGATTACCTGAATTACCTGCTGAAGGAAGGAAACGTGGCCAATGGAGCCTATATCAGCCTGGAGGCTCCGGAATATGAAAAAAAGGTAATGGAAGGCCTGAAGGATATTCTTACCATAAGCACCATCCAATCAAAAGCAGATGTAATAGCCAATACCGAAAAAATGCTTCAATCCATGAACGGAATAATATTTTTTATGGTGCTTGGAGCCGGGATATTGGCCTTTGCGGTTATTTACAACATTACCAATATCAATATTTTCGAGCGCAGGAGAGAAATAGCGACTCTTTCGGTGCTGGGGTTCACTGAGCGCGAGCTGAAAAGCCTGGTATTCAATGAGAATTTCTTTTTAAGCATTTTGGGCGCATTAGCAGGTATCCTTCCGGGACGGTTTGCTACCTACTTTGTTATAACGGCGCAGGGCAGTGACACTATGTACCTT
>JAEXXN010000014.1 GCA_023405875.1 Bacillota bacterium
GACTTCCTTATATCATATAAGCTGTCCAGTATATCCTCAGTTATATCTTCAATCTGTTCTGCCCGGGAATATATACCGCACAGATACTCGTCTATTTTATCCGGCTCGGTGGCAACACCTATCTGCAGCCCTGTCGTATAGCCTTTGATCAAGGTCAGGGGCGTTTTCAGATCGTGGGAGAGCTGGGATACAAAATCAGTGACTCCTGAGAATATCTCCTCAATGGTAGCCGTAAGGCTCTTTGAATAATTGTGTAGGCTCTTGCTTTCACTTTGAATATTCTGTATCATGTCGGACAAATTGTGCTTCATGTGGTTCAAGGCTTCACCCAATGCCCCGAATTCATCACTGGAGGTGACTTCTACCGGCTCTGTCAAATCTCCCTCAGACAGGCTTTTCACGCTCAATATCATTTTTTCTATAGGCCGGGCCATCTTTTTTCCCCAATAAGCACCGAATATTATCATCATACCCAGAATAATACCAAGGATTGTGAGCATATAGACCAGCATTCCATTGGCCGCAGTCAGGAACTCTGCTTCAGGCGCTATGAGCAGCAGCTTCCAGTCACATGCGGCAATAGGGACGTAAACCAGCAGGTTCCTTTTACCCTGGAGCATTACAGTTTCTACAGAGGGATAAGGCCGTTCAAGCTTTATAAAGGTTCCCGGCTTTACATCAAAGGCTTTATCCAGGGATTGCAGGATATACTTTTTATCGGGATGCGCAATTATCCTCCCATCTCTATCCAGCAGAATCCCAAAGCCTGTCCTGCCGTATGAGATATTTTTAACCTGCTCTGTGATATTGCTGATCGGAATATTGGCAGCCAATACGCCTTCAGTTCCATGCAGCTTTATAGGAAGTGCAATAGATGCCACAAGGCTCTTTTTATTATTATCCATATAAACCGGCGTAATAACAGTGGCATTGGCCTTGATCGCCAACTGATACCAGGGCCTTGACCTGGCATTATACTGTACCTCGGGTATCCAGCCTTTGGCGTCAAGCAGCTTCCCGTCTTCAAAGCCTATAAATATGCTGTAGAAAGAAGCGTCAGCCTGGGCTGCTATATGCAGCATGTTTTTTACCGACTGTTCATTATAGGGCACAATAGAGGAAATATGTACAGCAGTGCGTTCCAGTGAAGCGATCTTCTCCTTTGCCCAGCCTTGAATCCTTTCTCCGTTGTACTGGGCGGATTTCAGGCCCAGGTCTGCCGCCTGCCTGTACAGTACATCACGGAAAATCAGATAACTGGTGGTGCCTATAAGAGCCGCAGTCACAAGGGTAACCAGAAATAAGGCCAGTGTTATCTTGGTACGTATCTTTCTTGGCTTCATGCTTTACCGCTTTCAAAGACATACCCGACGCCCCATACAGTATGGATATACTCAGGATTATCGGGGTCCTTTTCTATTTTTCTTCTCAACCTCTTTATATTGGTGGTTACCACATTGTAATCATAGGCGCTGTTGCTCCATACCTTATTCAATATCTGTTCCTTTGTCATTACCAAGCCTGCATTCTGCACCAGATACAAAAACAGTTCAAACTCTTTGTAGGTAAGAGGGACTGCTGCTCCATCCTTCAGGACCCTGTAGTTGTCGGGATAGATGGTCAGCGAGCCGCAGCGTATCGTTTCATCAGCTTCGCTTACTCTCCCGCTATTGTATTCGGCATATCTCCGGATATGGGCTCTGACCCTTGCGGCCAGCTCAATGGGATCGAAGGGCTTTGTCATATAATCGTCGCTGCCGATTCCCAACCCCAGCACCTTGTCACTCTGGGAAGCCTTTGCCGTAAGAAAGATCACAGGTATATTGGTAACCTCCCTGATTTTTTTGCAGGTTTCTATACCGGACATACCATCCATGCTTATATCCAGAATCACCAGATTTATCGTTTCATCCAGCTTTGCCAATGCTTCCTCCCCGCTGAAGGCTTCAACCGTTTCAATAGAATAGATCTGCATAAAATCCCTTATCAGGCTTACTATTTCTTTTTCATCATCAACAACCAGCACTCTGTACATTTCACTATCTCCCGTGCCCAGTACCCTGCAATACCTGACTCCTTACATTTCCCCCCCGGGCAATGCAAGGTTTGAGTGCTGCAGAGTACCAGTCTTATTCTTTCTTTATTTTGAAAGGCTGTATACCTTTTTCGAGCTGAGCTGCAATTTCATCGATTTGTCCGGCAATGTCATAAACTTCGTCAGTTCCGCTGATACGTCTTTCTTTTCTTACTGAAGCCCCATCTTCAGCTGATTTAAGCAAGCCGTCCTTCAGGCCGGTACCCATATCCGACGGATTGCCCATATCAGAGCCTATAGCACTCTCAACCTCTTCAACTGCATTTTCAGGAGGCTTTGATGCCTTTTTTACAAATAGATAGCTGATAATGAGCATAAATCCCAGCAATAGTATGATAATGGCCATGAGCTGACGTGTCATTTCTTTTGCCGGCCCCTGAAATTCTTCAATAGGGGCAAGCAGCAGCAGCTTCCAGTCATTGGACTGGATAGGCACATGAACCAGCAATTCTGTATTTTCTCCCGACCTTAATACCGCTGTCCCCTTCTGATCCTTTGATATGCTCTCTTGCAGCTGCATGCTCAAATCACTCCGGACCTCATTAATGGGCTTCATTTCATTATTTTCCTCAGGATATACCAGTATGATACCGTCGCCGTCCAGCAGTATTCCATAGCCGGTTTCTCCAAAACGTATGTCCTGTATTTGCTTCCTGATGGTAGCAAAGGGAATATTGGCAGCCAGAACTGCGTTCATATCCCTTACATTCAGCGGCATGGCAATGGTCTTGACCTGTACCTTTTTCTTCCTGTCGATATATGCTGCTGTAATAATACTGCGGTTTGCATCAGCGGCATCACGGTACCAGGGTCTTTCCGCAGAATTGTAATCGGATGGTGGTATCCATCCGTTGGCATCTATAAGCTTTCCGTTTTCGAACCCTATAAAAAAGCTATAAAAGGAAGGATCAGCTTTAACTGCATTTTCAAGAATCTTTTGTATGGGTCCTTCTTCATTGGATTCTGTGTTTTCTACCTGAATGGCTATACTTTCAAGAAGATTGGTCTTCTCTTTAAGCCAGCCCTCAATTTCTTTTGCTTCCAGCTCTGCACAAGCCATGCCCAGGGAAAAGGCATGCTCAAGCAAGATGCTGTTGACCGTCCTGTATGATACGAATAAAATGAGAATTACCGATACGAATACAAATATAAACTGAAATACGATAATTTTTGAAAAAAATTTTTTCATAAGCTTCACATTCCTTCTATGATTTCAATATTCTGTACAAAAGCGGTCTTTCTCCTTTATTCGACATATATTCGACATATTTATAGTTTATCACAGCATATTTTTATTTGTAAGTGTTTGTTATTTTGTTATAATGAGGCAAAGATGCCCCCACTTCTTATAACAAGATTTCAATGAGGGTTTTTGCAGACTTGCAAAAACCTACCCGAGCGTTTCAACGAGGCGGGAGATATGATCACCGCCTGTTGGACAACGAAATCGGTACCTGCCACCTATAAGAGGTGGGGGACATCTTTAGCCTCGTTACATTGAATGAATTTGACACCTTTTCCACTAATTTGTATACTATATTTAAGCCTGCAGGGTTTTAATCAAATGCCGAACTTGAATGGAGCAATGGTTGAGCCCGGCGAAGCTTTTCCAGCAACCTATAAAATGTATTATGCCAGGAGGGAAAAATGATCAGCAAAGCTAAAAAAGTGCCTGCATTATTCATTGGCCACGGCTCCCCGATGAATGCAATCGAGGATAATAAATATACAAAGAATTGGGCCGGAATAGCCGGACAGCTTCCAAGACCCGAGGCCGTTCTTGCAGTATCGGCCCATTGGTGCACCGACGGAACCAGAATACTGGATGAAACCCGGCCCAGAACAATATATGACATGTACGGCTTCCCGGCAGAGCTGTACAAGATGGAATACAAGGCCAAGGGGGCTCCTGAGCTGGCTGCTCTGACCAAAAGCCTGATCAGCAGGGATGTGGAAACAGATAACAGCTGGGGTTACGATCACGGCACCTGGTCTGTACTTTGCAGGATGTATCCCGAGGCTGATATCCCTGTCTACCAGCTTAGCCTGGACAACAACGCAAGCGCTGAAGAGCACTTCCGGATAGGCCGGGAAATAAGCTCTCTCCGCGAAAAGGGAGTCATGATTCTTGGAAGCGGTAATGTAGTCCATAACCTTTCAAGGATAAACTGGGGAATGGAAGGCGGCTATCCCTGGGCAGAGGAATTTGACAATTATATCAAGGACAAAATAACCAGCAGGCAATATCGGGAGGTAGTCAACTACCAGTCGGCAGGAAAGGCTTCACAGCTTGCTTTCCGCACAACCGAGCATTTCTATCCCCTGCTGTATGCATTAGGTGCCTCCATGGAGGCTGACAAGCTGACGGTATTCAACGATTCCTGCCTGATGGGCTCAATGTCCATGACCTGCTACTTGTTTGAATAAGAAAAGGACCGCTGCTTCACCCTCCAGGTGCTGCTGCGGTCCATGCTTTTTGGGCAGGACTGTTCTATCTGTAGCTTACTGCTTCGACACCCTCATCCCTGATCGCCCTGTACAATTCCTGCATATGCTCCCGGTCGGGGGCCTTGAAGCTCCTTGAGGGCTTTTGCAGTCCAAGAGCTTCATATTTACCGTCCCCCAGGGAGTGGTAGGGCAGCAGCTCTATCCGGGGTGTATCAAGCTTGGCTTTTACAAATTGTGCAGTCTTTCTGATATTATCAATATCCGAGTTCACTCCAGCTATTACAGGTATCCTTACAACCACCGGCACCTTAAGCGCATTAAGCCGGGATATGTTTTCCAATATCCTCTCATTGCCTGCTCCGGTATAAAGCTGGTGCTTATCCCTGTCCATGTGCTTTATATCCACAAATATAAGGTCCATTTTTTCCAATATATCCCGGACTGCCTCAAATTCAAAGTAACCGGAGGTTTCAAGGGCCAGATCCACAGCCTGGTCATAAAGCCTGTTCACAAGCTCTCTCAGTATTTCCTGCTGAAGTGTCGCCTCTCCTCCCGAGAAAGTGACTCCCCCCCCTGAATACCTGTAGAAAATCTTCTGCTTTTCTATCAGCCTCAGTATCTGCCCAATGGTATAACTGCTTACCAGTTTTTTTCTGCTGCCTGTGGGACACACCTCCGCTGCCCGTTCAGGGCATACCCCGGCGCATCTTCCGCATTTTATACAGGTCTTCTCGTAGAAGGCCACCCTGTCCTTATCCACAAAGCTCTCAGGATTGGAACACCACTGGCACCTGAGAGGACAGCCGGCAAAAAAGACTATGGTCCTTATTCCGTTTCCGTCATTGACGGAGAAATTCTGTATTTCCATAAAATATCCGCTGCAAGCGTCCATAAATATCCCCTCCGGCTCCCGGCACAGGCCTGCTTTTTAATAATTCTCATGGGCTGTTCTTGCTATGATTGCATCCTGCATCGCCCTGGACAGGTTCACAAACTGCGTGCTATAGCCTGCGACCCTGACCAGCAGGTCCCTGTAATTCTCAGGATTTTTCTGGGCCTTGCGCAGAGTTTCTGTTGAAATGGTATTGAACTGTACATGGAAGGCACCCAGGGAAAAGAAGGTCTGCACCATCGCCCCCAGATTGCTCTGTCCTCTTTTTGTATTCACCAGCTCCTCATTCAATCTCAGGTTCAGCAGCGTCCCCCCTGAATGCACATCCTGGTTAAGCTTTGCTGCTGAGCGCATAGCCGCAAGGGGAGTGGAGGTATCCGAGCCGGCAAAGGGAGATACGCCCTCCGATAAAGGCTCCCTGGCCTTCCTGCCGCAAGGAGTCGCTCCTACAACCTTTCCGGTGGGCAGGTAGTTGGAAATTCCCATGAAGGCAGTATTGAAATTGTTGCCGTTTATATCCTTATAGCTGTGCCCCTCTTTATAATAGTAGTTAGCCATTTTAACGGCAATATCGTCCACATAGTCATTGTCATTTCCGTACTTGGGCACCGCAAGAGCCAGGTGCCTAAGCTCCTCATAGCCCTCCCAATCTACATCCAGGGCCTTTATGAGAGTATCCAGGTCTGCCGCCTTGTCTTCAAACACAAGCTTCCTGATAACCGCCAGAGAGTTGGAGGTCACTGCAAGGCCTATGCCTGTAAGCACCGGCCCCAGGTTGTACCTTGCCCCCGCATCCACCAGGTCCTTTCCGCTTGTCATGCATTCCTCGATACAGGAGGATAAAAACGGCCTCGGAACCATTTCCTTATGAAGCTTTTGTGCCAATAAGGTAACGGTAACCGACTTTTCTATCAGGTTTTTAAATTGCTTATAGAATGCAGCTTCTACCTCTTCAAAGGTCTTGAAGTCTGACGGAGCTTTTTCCTCAAAGCCGATCTTATCACCCGTAAGCCTGCTCCTGCCTTGATTCAAGGCAAATTCCAAAGCCGCAGTGAAGTTGATATTTACCGCCGAAGTCCACTCGTAGGTCTTGCGGAAATGCGGAACCACACAGCCGCAGTTGTTCCAATCCCTGGCATCCTCCGGTCCGTACCCTGCGTTTATCAGCATCTGATAGCCGGCATTGTCGCTGTGGATGGCTGGAAAACCGGTGCCTTTGCTTACCAGCCGGGTCACGGCATCAAGGAATTCCGTGGGGCAATCCTGGTGTACCCTTACACTTAAGCCCGGCTGGTGTGTTTTCACCAGCTCGGTGGCCTCCAGACACATATAGGAGAGGTTATTGGCAGCCTCCTTGCCTTCTCTCGTCCTGCCTCCCACGGTAAGGTTCTGGATCTGGTTGTAGCCTGCGAAGAATTCCGCCGTATTTGCCGATATCGTCCATACCCATTCGGACAATTTCAGCCACAGGGCCTCTATAAGCTCCTGTATCTGCTCCTTTGTCATAGTTCCTTTTTCTATATCGGTTTTGTAATAGGGATACATAAACTGGTCAAACCTGCCTATATTCAGTGCCAGCGGGTTTTCCGAGATTATTCCCCCGACCTGTGTGAACCACAGGAACTGGATAGCCTCATAGAAATCGGCGGGAGGGTCTTCAGGTATCCTGCCGCATATCCCGGCTATTTTCAGAAGCTCCGCCTTCCTGCCCGGAGCCTCCTCTGCCGCCGCCATTTCCGCAGCCTTTGCAGAGTATCTTCGGGCAAGGGTGATTATCCCTTCTGAGGTAATAATAATGGAATTATAGAAGTCCTTTTTCTTCAAGTCCTCCGCCGAGGTGTCGGAGAGCTTTTCCATATGCTCCTTTGCTTCTCTGATTATTCCCCCGAAGCCTTTTTTAAATAAAACATCCTGGTAGTCCGGGGTTATTTCGCCGACAGCCTGCCTCCATTTTGAATCATTGTCAACAAAGCCGGTATCAACTGCAACCCTTGCAACCTCTTCAGGCAGTTGCGCCAGAAATGCTTCCTCCAGAGATTTTCCCTTCCAATAGGGAAAAATATTTTTGCGTACATACTCTCTCTGCTCATCTGTCATAACATACGGGTCCTGGGCCCTTTTGTCGAAATTATCCATTTCCCTGTCCACCCAGGTCCAGGAGAACTCAGGAGTCAGAATACCGCACTTTCTGAATTCACCGATAGCTCCTACAATCAGCTCCCCATCAAATATATTCACGGCAAGCTGCCCGCAGGTGTCCCTGAAGGCCTTGGCCCGCCTTATGGAGACCGCTTCCCCTTCGGTCCTTTTGTGGGATTCCGTCCATATACGTGCCCGCTCATAGGAAATTGCAGGCTTTGAATTGATATAGTTCTGCCTTGCTGCTTCGATCCTTTCGGTAAGCATAGTATTCGCCCCTTTCATTTATAGTCTACTTGTCTTGTTTAACATATCTCGTCTGCTTTAACGCTCAATATTATTAAAAAAAGCCAGAATATGTCGATAACATTCTGGCCACTGGTTTTAAAGCTTGCTCTATTTTATGTAATATCAATATCATACGTCCGTTATGCAATCTCCTGTTCGTTATTGCATCCTTTGAGATAAATATAACATCCGTACAGTTTATTGTCAATCCCACCCCTCAGAAAGCAAATCAAACATAATTGTAACCGCCAGCAAATCTGCTGATCCACCGGGACTGATATTTTCCATGGAAAATTTTCTGTCCATTTCATATACCCTTCCTATACCTTCCGGTGTGAACATTCCGCCTGCGCGCAGTACATCCCCTGCATACCGGCGGACATATTCAAGCTTGCTGGCATCAAATCTTGCTGCGATATTGGTATCTTCGTTGACTGCCATCAGATGCAGCAGCGTCTGTACATAACAATCATTCATTGAGAATGACTTCAGGGCTTTCGCCTGCCGAAGAGCAGGGAGAGCATGCCTGCGTACTGTGGCAAACCCGCTTTCTACCTCACCGCGTATTCCTTTAAAGCCATATTCCCTGTAAAGCCTTTCCCCATAGGTAAGGTTTTCAGTCTTTTTCATATCCGCAAGCTCTCTATGGCACAAGCCTTCCGTCATCATGGCTACCTTGCCGCAGATGTCTTCAATATCAGCCTTTCCGGTTCCGTTTTCCTTCATACAGGCAGAGGCTGCGGCACAGATAAGCCCTAAAGAGAAAATTAACCCCTTATGTGTATTGATGCCGCCGGTTGCCTCAAACATTGTTTTTTCCGCTTGCACCCCTATATCACGCAGAGCTTGAAACAGCTTCCCGGGATGGCCTCCGGAAAATTTCGCTCCGACCTTTGCACACATATAAAAGTATGGGCCCAGAGCTGCACTGCTGGCCATAAATGTAAAAAAGTCCATATCCTTATGTGCACCTGGATTAAATCTGTCTACCAGCCCGGGTTTGGGGCTTGCAGATACCTCATAGAGCAAGGCTTGCTGAGCCCTCCTCGAAATTGCCTGTATCTCAGACTCCCCTTCATTATCCGGCTTTACAGCGAATATTCCCAAATCCATATTCATACCTCTGCTTATATGTTTATAGATGGTCACACCTTACT
>JAEXXN010000057.1 GCA_023405875.1 Bacillota bacterium
GTATTTGCATGCCATATTGCAGTTATTTGTTAAATGTAAAGTATAATGCATAGCTATCCACCCCTATATAACTCCTTGTGCCTTCAGCCATTCCAAAAAATCCTTGACCTGATTGCGAAGCTCATCCTTTGCAATATTCTTGAGCTTTTCTTCTGACTCCTCCCAGCTGCCTTTGTTCATGAGTTTGTTGATTTCTTCCCTGTCCGGCTTAACCATGGTATTATACAAAATACCTATGGTTGAATCTGATGTTTTACCTTCCAGTCCCTCTCTCAATACCTTAGCTGTTGTAAGAAAATCAAAATCATCCACTGATGAGCGGATACTCTGTTCTGTTGACCAGGCTTCATAATCCTCTTTGGATATGAATTCAAAGCCTATCTTCCTGGATGCATCATAACCGTCAAGCATAAGATCACCTGTCTTTGTGCTGTCAATTTTCTCTCCATCCTGGTTAAAGTCCTGCCCAGCATCACCTTCAAGATAATATTTAGTCTCGGGAAGCTCCACTTTACTTAACTCTTTGCCGTCTTTTTCAAAAGCTATCCCCATTTTGCCTGCTTCTTCGCATATAACCTGAAAAGCTTCTTCCTCAGATAGAAAGGATGGTGGGGCTACGGACATACAGCCAAAGCTGCCCCTGCCCTCGCCATGCTCGAATATTGGGGCTACAGCCGCAGGTTTTTCCATAGGTGCAGCATTACCTTGTTCCACTCGCCCACAAGCTGTAACTGTGAACAAAAGCAATGTCGAAAGTGCCACACTTACACACCTGTTTCCCTTCCATCTATCAGGCACTGACCTCAAGAGCATGGGGCTTTTCATTATCATTTTCTTATCAGGATAACTCGGAATTCTATATTTTTTAATGCTCTGTACCCTCAATTTAAATCCTCCTCGCCTTTATACTTCATAAATATTAAGACGCTTTTTATTCCAATAAGTTGCAATTACATTGTACAGTCATAGCTATAGAAATTCTATTATAACGAGGCAAAAGATGTCCTCCCTCTGTGGTCGGGTAAAGCTCTATTTGTTCATCAAGCAGTGAGCATATCTCCCGCCTCGTTGAAATGCGCATCGGAAATCGGACAATACGCACTTTACGGAACCTTTGTTACAGGCGGCTTGTTTACAGAGGGAAACTGGCGGGTAACCTTTCCTCTTGAGGGAATAAAGAAGGATTGATCCAGGGGAAGGTGTGCAGCTTGAATAAGCCTATACAAAAAGCTGCTGCTCAAACAATTTTTCAATGTAAGAGCAGTTAGCCTTTTTATTAATTATATGGAAGCAGCTTTTTGATAACCGCCGCATTAGAGGCGTGGGCATAGGCTGCCTTGCGCAGCCGCCTTTTTTGCCTTTTACTTTTTGACTGAGAGCTTGCGTATGCTCTCTTTATTTTTCCATTCTTAGTGAGTTTAACTCTTTTCTTTAGCCCGCGATGAGTTTTCATTTTTGGCATTTGAAATTTTCCTTTCATACTCCCAATTGCAGCAGCAAAACCATCTCGGTATGCAGCCTGCATTTTTTCAGATCCAGCCCCAGGCTGCTTTTGATCTGTCCGCTGTCTACCATGCTTTCATAGGTCCTCTGGGACAAGGCCAGCTTGCTGCGTAATATTGCAGATAATTTTATTTGAGAGGGATATTTGCTTTTTATATATAATTGTACAGGGGTATTTGGGCAAATTTCGCTTCCGGCTATTTTATAACGGGGCAAGCCTGCCTCAGCGCCATTTTTGCGCAGCAATTCAACATCCATTGCGTACTTTTCAGCAAGGGTACTGTCATTGGTATGAAATCCTTCCAGCAGTCCCGGGCTTAAGTTTTTAGGACTGATGCGGGAATATATGGTCGATTTCCATGTGGTATCACAATTTGAGCATTTATATATCAACCATATGTCCAGGCGTTTCCCCTGGCCATTTACTCTGAATAATCCCGAGCTGACGTATTCCGTTTTTTCGCCGCATTTTTTACAGTATCTCAGCACTGTTGGAGGTGAAAGGTATTGTACCTCCCACACAACTTTTTGCATATATAGCTTTCCTTTCTATAAATATTTAGAAAAGGAAAGTAAAAAAGGGCGTATTGTCACAAATTCTTTTCAAAACAGTTCCTCCTGTCCACAAGATTTATTTTATATGAAAATTGTAGCATGTACTTTTGCGGAACTGAACCTCATACTCTCTTGGTAAAAGAAAATGAGCCGTTGCGGTAAAACTGCAACGGCCCATCCTTTAAGCATTATCACCTTTTTTCAAACACTTTATTTCATCTGCAATACAAATATTACTAAATAGTTAAGAATTTATTACAGTATATCTCAAAATGTTGTTACATTATGGGAAAGGTGTATAATTGTAGAAGGCACAACCATTTATAGCAATAGCATAGAGAGGGAGGTTTGGTTTATGCTTAAGAAGGTTATAGTGTGTATTTTGGTTCTTGCGACGGTATTAAGCCCTGTAATTTCGATGCAAGCCTATGCAAATGAGAATTTGAGCTATGAAGGCGAGATATGCAGGGATCTGGGAATGCTGAAAGGAGAAACTGGAATAGTGGATGCGGCATATTTAAGAACAAAGCCGAACAGACTCCAGTCAGCAATCATGTTTTTAAGGCTGAAGGGTTTGGAGAATAGGGCTCTTTCCTACGAGGGAGACCGTAATTTTTCCGATGCCCGGACCGTCGTCTGGCCTCAGGGCAGAAATATACTGTGCTATCTTAAAGAGCACCCTGAGCTTGGCTGGATAGGAGACGGTACTAATTTCAGGCCTTTTGAACTTATTGATGCACAGGCATACTACAAGGTAATGCTTGAAGCGTTGGGATACAAGCAGGTAGTAGACGGGGGCGGAGACTTCAAATGGAATGAAGTGTTTGCCTTTGCTGCAGAAAAAGGACTTAAGAAGGCTGCACAGGATGAGATATTCACTGTCAACAGCCTTGCAGTTGCAACGGTTGAAACATTAAAAACCAATACAAAGGGCAACGGTAAAAAGCTTATATACAACATGGTTGAGTCGGGACTTATAAGCAAAAGTAAGGCAATACAGCTGCAGCTTTATTCTGATGAAATAAATATTGGAGTAAAGAATGTAAAGCCACTGTCAAACAGCAAGATAGAGGTTGAATTCAACGGCACGCTTGATGCATATACCGTTGAAAACACAGACAATTACAAGCTGAGATACAAAGAAAGTACTGTTGATATAAAAGCTGTCAATATGAAGAATGAGACTTCGGTAGTACTGGATACCGCAGCAATGAAGGAGGATATGGAATACCAGCTGTATATCGATGGTAAAGCATATACCTTCAAAGCTGTAAGGAAGGATACGACGGCTCCCAAGCTCATAAGTGCAGCCTGCAAGGATACCGATCTTGTCGAGCTGGTATTTGACCGTGTGCTTGATAATATTTCCGCACAGGATACCAACACCTATTCAATAAAGGATATAGGAATCAGGTCGGCCACCCTCGACAGCACAAATACCAGGGTAAAGCTGGTTACAAACGGGATCCAGGCCAACCGTTCCTATGATCTCAAAATAACTGATATAAAAAATGCCGACGGCGTAGTGACAAAGTCCATCACCAAAAAGATAACAGGTACCAAGGATACGGCATCACCCAAGCTGGAAAAGCTGACGGCAGTCAATAATATAAAATTGATACTGGAATTCTCCGACAAGAACGGCATCAACAAGTCTTCCGCCCAGAACAGGAG
>JAEXXN010000101.1 GCA_023405875.1 Bacillota bacterium
GCGCTTCAAAACCTTTGCATCACAGGCCAGCTCCATATCGGCGAAAAAGTGCTTTAAGAAAATCCAGGCCAGAGGGTTGAACCAATGAACACACGCAGTTATCACTGCAGCAACCCGGAATAGATTATCTCTTCGCTCTATATGTACCTGTTCGTGCAGGATTACATAATCCAAACTCCCATCAGCCATTGCAGCAGGAATAATAATTTTTGGATGAATAACACCATATACAGCAGTTGCAGTGATCCTGCCGGATTTATAAATGTTGCTTCTTATATGTTCTGCCGACTTCAATTCCGATTTTGTAAAGAAGTATAACAACACTGAGGTCAGAATGGCAGCACAGCAAACTACAATCCAAATTACCGAGGCAACATTAAAAACATTTTCGAGCAGGTCAGTTTTGTATTCAATAGGGAAATAGCTGTTTGCCCCCATTATGCTGTTGGTGGTTGTGAGCTGAGGCAGTTCTCCCCGGATAACTACTGTTTTCGTGGTGAATCTGGATATCAGGCTTAACAGGCTGTATTCATTGGCAATTCCGAAGGGCAGCCAAAACCTTATTAGAGGAAGAGCCCATAGGACATATACCGCAAACCGGGGCAGGGCTTTGATTTTTCGCAGTGACATAACAACCAATCCGGCAGCACTGCCGAGGATACTCATATTAAGTATCCAGTAGAATATTTCAGACAGCATGGGCTACTACCTCTTTTCTATCAGCTTTTTTAACTCCTCAAGCTCATCATCAGAGATATCGTCCTGGATGAATGCGGCAAAAAAAGCTTTTTTTGAGCCGTTATAAAGCTTGTCAATCAGGCTTTTGGTTTCCGCCTTTTGTACATCTTCTTTTTTGACAAGGGAAGTGCAGATAAAGTTCGGTTCGGTCCGTTTAATCACATGCTTTTCGATAAGCTTTTTGATAACGGTATAAGTGGTATTTTTATTCCATCCGATAGTTTCGGCGGCAATAAGGCTGATTTCCTTTGCCGATACAGGCTCCTCAGCCCACACGATGTCCATAATTTTAAGCTCGCTGTCAAACAATTTCACTGTTTCCACAAAACAACCTCCAGACTATTCAAATAGTATACTTATATACTACCCCAATAGTCTGAACTTGTAAAGAATTTTTTAATAAAAGAAAGCATCACCTGTTAAAAAATACGGACAAGTTATATAGAAACAGTATTGACAAAATTATATCTTGTAACTATAATAATATTTAATGAATAATAATTACTGATTGTAATTATATTATCTAAAAATAAAAAACCGGATCAAATAATGAAAATAAAGGAGAGGATACTATGAATATCAAAGGAACAAAAACAGAGAAAAATCTGGCGGCAGCATTTGCAGGGGAATCACAGGCAAGAAACAAATATACTTACTTTGCATCAGTAGCCAAAAAGGAAGGCTTTGAGCAGATAGCTGCAATTTTTGAAGCAACTGCGAATAATGAAAAAGAACATGCAAAGCTTTGGTTTAAGGCGCTTGGTGAGCTTGGAGACACTGCGACCAATCTGCTTCATGCTGCTGAGGGTGAAAACTATGAGTGGACAGATATGTATGAGACCTTTGCCAAGGATGCTGAAGAAGAAGGCTTTACTGCTCTTGCGGCACAATTCAGAATGGTCGGGAAAATCGAGAAAGCACATGAGGAAAGATATCGTTCACTTCTTAACAATATAGAAATACAAAAGGTATTTGAAAAAGCAGATGAAACCATGTGGGAATGCCGTAACTGCGGTCATCTTGTAATGGGCAGGAAAGCACCTGAGCTCTGTCCTGTTTGTACACACCCCAAAAGCTACTTTGAAGTTAGGACAGAAAATTATTAATTTTAAGAATGGGAGACAGTTTTCATCAGAGAGCCCATATTTGTTTTCGATATTTAAAGGCTTCATAGCCGTTTAAATGTACTTAACGACAGAGTGGCACCCAATACCGAAATAATGGTATAATTAGACTGTAAAACATAATGCGTTTACAAAATATGGGAAAGGATGTGTAGAATATGAAGGAGATGCTGTTTTATCGTTGCGAGATATGCGGCAATATGGTTGCTTTGGTCAAGAAGGGCGGCGGCGAGCTGACCTGCTGCGGTCAAGCAATGACAAGGCTTCAAGCAAACACCACAGATGCTTCAAATGAGAAGCATGTTCCTGTAGCTGAGTATGAAAAGGGAAAAGTAAAAGTGGCGGTAGGTTCCGCTCCACACCCGATGATAGCTGAGCACCATATTGAATGGATTGCACTGGTTGCCGGCGATAAATTTGAAATGGCTTATTTAAAGCCCGGAATGGAAGCCAAGGCTGAGTTTTTCTGTCCCGTAGGTGGAGATGAAGAGATCTATGCAGGAAAAGGCGACGAGGTTGTTCCGAATTGTGAAGGCAATCCTTGCAATTATGTAATAAAAGACAACCCAATTACAGAGATAATAGTATATGAGTACTGCAATTTGCATGGCCTGTGGCAGTCGAAGCTTAATCTTTAAAGAATAGCCGGAAGCTATGATATTTTGGGTGATAGTTAATTAAATAAAAGCACTGTATTTTAAAGAAATACAGTGCTCAGTTTGCAGATAAAGACCGTTTCTGAAGCGTAGAAACGGTCTTTTTATCGTACAATTTATTCTCTATTATTCTATAATTTATTGATTAAATGTTAAAGTAATGTTAATATTAGCTGGGAATATAGGTATTTATATTATGCATAATAAACGGAGGCTGAATAATGAGTATCACCTTTGACAGTTTTTTGCACCAATTAGTATCGAGTCCGGCATTTTTTACAATAGTAATACTGACTTTCGGTGTTATTTTAGTGAATGGTTGGACAGATGCACCCAATGCCATTGCTACCTGTGTTTCTACAAGGGCGATCAGCCCGAGAAATGCGATATTGATGGCTACTCTTTTTAATTTTTTGGGAGTGCTCGTTATGACCTTGCTGAACGCAACAGTTGCACAAACCATTTATAAAATGGTTGACTTCGGAGGGGACTCCAGGGAAGCATTGGTTGCACTGTGTGCGGCATTGCTTGCTATCGTACTGTGGGCTACTGCGGCTTGGGCCCTTGGCATTCCTACCAGTGAGAGCCATGCATTGATAGCGGGTATATCC
>JAEXXN010000109.1 GCA_023405875.1 Bacillota bacterium
ATATAAAGCTGGTCAAATAGCACTCAACAAAGTGCTATTTTCGTTATAAAAAAATAATTGACACTCTTAACAAGCGGTGATATAAAAAAGCAGGAAAAACGGTGCTGCAAAAATCCTCACCATTTTATGCCTCGCTGCTGTAAACACAAGGTATTTGGTCTACTGCGTGAAAAGCTGATCACGCCGAATACTCGTATTATTTAGAGCAGAATGAGCAAACATGGAGCCTTTGTGATGGCTTGAATTTCCAAACTACGTTTCGCTCATGCTGCCGATTTCAAGCAGGTTACCCTCCGGGTCGGCGACATAAAAGTTGCGGATGCCGAAGGAAAAGGTCATGGGTTCTCCAGTCGGAAATCGCACGCCCAACTTCGATAGTCGCTCATATTCCGCATCCACATCGGCAAAGCAGGGCAACCAAAGGGCAATTTCGAACGTCTGATTGATTCCCTTTGGAGGGACGTAGCTCTCCCCAATTGCCTGCGCGAATGCTTTCCTGCTGTACATGAACAAGGATAGCGCGCCGCTTGCCGTCTCAAACTCCGCGAAATCCTCGCCATTCCATTGAGTATGAAAGCCCAATGTATCTCTGTAGAATCGAACCATACTGTCCATGTCGCCGGCGTATAGGCACGCGCCTACCCTTACATCCCGTCCGATCAATCTCATCCATCTCCTCTATGTCACAAAGTTTATTGGTGCATCCGTATCCACGGGGCGATGTCCTCTATGACCTCTTCGGGCACCGGGGTTTCCTGCACGTACTGCGTAAGCTTGCCCTCGCCTAGCCTGCACGGCCTTTGTGGCTCCATGATTGCGCATACTGCTCTAACTGTCTCCCGTGTCGAGTAGACGCTTAGGATAATTTATTTCACCTTTTAGTCCTTTTGCTTACTAATAATTTTGTGGCCACAACATTGAAATAAGAATAAGGGCTTGGGAAGTTCCCAACAGATATTATTGGGATGTGTAGCCACACTTCCTATGCTTGCTATTCTATTTTTTATTCTAACAAACACGGATACAGTTTACAATACCTGTATCCGTGTTTGTATTCTTATATCACCGCGCCTTAGAACGGAGTTCTTTTTTATTTTGGGGTTTTATCTCCGGCAAGCTACTCCGGTTACTGTTCTAAATTCTATTACATATACATATCCCAGCGTTCCTCCAGCAGCTCCACACCCCAGGAGTCATTGGGCTTGCTTTCAGTCAATCGGAAGCCAAAGCGTTTGTAAAGCGTGCGGGCTGCCTCCAGTATACTTACAGTCCAGAGGAAAACATGACTGTAGCCCTTTTCTCTGCTGAAATCCATAGCTGTATTCATGAGCTTGCAGCCAAGCCCCCTGCCGCGCATTTCCGGCTCTATCAGGAACCATCTCAGCTGTGCCGTGGTTTCATCAACCCTTACAAGCGCGATCATGCCCACCGGCTTCCCCTCAGCTTCAGCTATCCATATGCTTTCCCTGTTCTCATCGTGGTGTTCATGAAATTTGCGGACGTACTTTTCCACGTACTCACTGAATTCAGGGCCAAACCCATACTCAATGCCGTAAAGCTCCCTGTGTCTGCTTACTATATACTCAACATCCTCTGCCTTATAGGCTCTGATTACAACAGGATTTATTCCATCCAGAAGTGAATTCTTGATATTCCGCATGGAAATAGCCAGCTCCTGTCCTTCGCTTTCTGTCAGGTGGCCTATAAGGCTTTCCACCTGCTTTCCGGATCGTTCTTCCAGCTCTGCAAGTATGCTCCTGCCTTTTCCGGTCAGCTTCAATAGCATTATACGCCTGTCACCCGATGAGCCCGACCGTTCAACCAATCCGTCCCTTTCAAAGCTCTTAAGCACCCTGCTCATATATCCCCTGTCTATATCCAGCTTGCTTATCAGCTTATTGGCAGTACAGTCCCTGATCTTGCTTATTTCAAGCAGGATACGTGCCTCTGTCAGGGAATAGGGACTGTCAAGTATATGTTTTTCCAGCAGCCCGAGGACTTTTGTATAGAACCTGTTGAAGCTCCTTATCTCTGAAACTAAAGAATCAAGCTTGTTTTCCATAAAATTTCTCCTTATGATAAATAATATATTTATCATACAGGATATAGTTGACCGAGTCAACTATATCCTGTTCGTTTTGCACGCAAAATAAAAAGACCATTGATTATTCAATGGTCCTTCACTTCAATATTATTATCTTCTGAAGTCTCTGTTGTTGTTTCTCTGTGCCTTCTTTGCTTTTCTGCAATCAGGACATCTCTGCGGCTCGTTTTCAAAACCCTTCTCTTTGTAGAAAGCCTGTTCGCCTTCTGTAAATACGAATTCTGATCCACAGTCTTTGCAAGTCAAATTCTTGTCTGCCATTTTCCATACCTCCTATTACTTATTAGGATTTAACAACTTTCAAACATAATGCATTGTCCTAATAAATAGTAGGAAATGGTTTTAATATCGTTAAATCTCATATTCTAAATTAGTATATCACTACTGTAATTCTATGTCAATATTACTTTTTATATTTTTTGAATCTTATTAATTTTTAAAAATTTAAGAGTACTGGCCTGGACGTACAAAAGAAATTGTAAACCAGGTCAGGGAGCAAAAGGCCAGTATATTGACAAGGAAGCTTGCAATCACATTCCAGTGCAGGTATTCTGCCACCCCCGTACTTATGATGGAAACCTCCAGCATTATATAAAGGCCTGAAGCAGCAAAAATATTTGCGGACTGCAGCCACTTATTCCGGGGAACATACTGACAAAAAATTACTCCCATGGTGAAGATAGGCCCAAGCTTATAGAAGGCAGAACAACCTGCCCAGGGTATTATAAGCTGATAGAACTTGTACAGCTCAATCT
>JAEXXN010000151.1 GCA_023405875.1 Bacillota bacterium
ATGGACAGCCTGTGGTCAGGGAATAAAGGCGCAAGCTTATCCAGTATGGTATGTATATCCTTATCCCTTATGATCGCCACTATTTTATCGAAGCCTAAACGGAGGCTTTCAACAGTGCCCTGGTATATTATCCTTCCGTCTGCTATAAAGGCGGTATGGCTGCATGCCTTTTCAATCAAAAGGCTATTTTGTGTCCCGATAATAAGGCTTTTGCCCCTATCCCTGATAAGCATCGATATTTTGGCGACAGCATCGACCAGGACCTCATCAAATTCATACCCGGGAAAATTGAATACTATCATTGCACTGTCGGAATAGGCCGCGGCAATCAGCGTAACGACGGCCTTCTCCTCCTTTGTCAGCATTTTGTTCGGAGTAAGGGATATATGGCCCAATCCTGTGTCAATAATAAATTCAAAAATCCGGTCCTGAAGCTCTATCTTGTCGGCCTTGGGCTTATTCATGGCAAACATCAGGAATTCCAGTACATTCATATTGTTGTAAAGCATGTCGGAGTTCCCGATATAAAATATATGCCGCAGTATGACCCTTTTGTGTCTCAGCATCCCCCGCTCTATCAAAACGCATTTTCCTTTGTCATAGGGCCTTATATTGGCCATTATCTCCAGCAGCAGCTTTATTTCAAAAATGGACTGCCCGCTTATACCCCACGCTTCCCCCTTTTTTATAAGCAGGTCGATATCCTCCAGCACACGTCTTTTCCTGTTATTTTCATACAAAAAGTATTCACTGGACGAAATATCCTTCATAAATACTATGTTTTCTATCTGAGCCTCCCTGGTGTCCGGCTTCCCATCATGCTTCATATTCACATCTCCACCATGCTCCTTCTTTTACGTTAAAGGGATCTTACCTATAAACACCGCCAGTATCCTGTCGGGAGAGAGCAGCTCCTGATCGGCGGAGTTCCGGGGGTTATCCCCCTTTGTACGGTACGCGGTTTTGCCGTATTCATCCGAAACCACCTCTATGATCCTGTGAGTAACTATATGTCCCGAAAGATTCCTGAAGGTAACTATATCGTTTGCCTTCAGACCGTCGGGAGCTTTGGGCCTCCGGCACAAAAGCACCGAGCCTATATTAAAAGTGGGCTCCATGCTGCCTGACTCAACGACAAACAAATGAAAACCCAAAATATCGGGAAGCTCTCCCCTGCTCTTGGCTGCATTGATTGATACAATAGATGCCATAAGCAGCAGTACCACAGATATGAATACAAGCCTCCCGCCTATTTTCAGGACACGCCTCCTATTTTTCAGACGCTTCCTTCTGCTCCCTTCCGACCCTCTCTGCTTCTCCAGAAGTATCTCCTCACGCATTTCTTCAATTTGTTCCTCTGTCGTGTATTTTGTTTGCAACATGACCTGACCACGCCTTCCTGTCATAAGAAACTGGTTATAGTATGCCCCAATTTAAAAAAGCTTCTATGCAAAGCGTTTGGAAAATCCAGGAAGATTTTTGGGAACTCACGGAGGGAAGGCGGCACACTAAAAAAGCTCTTGCAATCAATTTTTAATGGATTTATCCTAAGTTTAGAGGATATCCTTCATAATTTAGAAGGAGGAAATTGCACGCATGGATTATGAGAAAATTAAAGCGTTGGAAAAGACAATAAGCAGTGATTATAATAATACTGTGGGCATTGTCGTACAAAAAAACGGTAAAACGCTATATGAAAACTACTTTAACGGGTATACTGCCGATAACACACTTCATGTGTACTCGGTGACAAAGAGCGTTTTTTCCGCGCTGCTTGGTATTGCCATCGATAAAGGTTATATCAAAAGTGCAGACCAGAAGGTATTGGACTTTTTCCGGACTACAGGGTTGCAGAAGGCGAAGAAACGGTACAGCGTGTTACGATCAGAGATATGCTGACCATGACCGCCCCATATAAATATGAGGCCGAACCATATGAAGCGTTTTTCATGAGTGAAAATTGGATGAAGTTTGCGCTTGATTTATTGGGCGGTAAGAGCCAGATAGGAGAATTTCTGTATTCCGGTATCGTAGGAACTCACATTTTGTCTGGCGTTCTTGTGGAAGCAACGGGCAGAGCAATACTTGATTTTGCTGCAGAACACCTATTCTCGCCAATGGGAATCAGTGTTCCGCGCAATGTGATGCTCCGTACGAAAGAAGAGCATATCGCAATCATGAGTGATAAAAACACCAGCGGCTGGGCTGTTGACCCACAAGGGATAAACCCGGCAGGCTGGGGTCTTTTCCTGACACCTGTAGCTATGGCAAAAATAGGCCGGCTCTATTTAGACGACGGCATGTGGAACGGGAAGCAAATTGTACCGGCCTGGTGGGTAGCTGAAAGCACAAAGGAGCATAGCCGGTGGGGTGAGCTGTCTTATGGCTACCTGTGGTGGATCATTGACGACAAAAGGCATATCTACGCCGCTATGGGGGATGGAGGAAATGTTATTTATATCGATACGCAAAAACAAATGGTAATCTCCATTGCCTCTCTCTTTATGCCGGACGCCAAGGACAGGATCGGGCTTATTATGGAGCATATTGAACCAATATTTGAGGATTAAGCATATCGAATCCTACTTGACAGAGAGCTTATGAGTGTAATTTAAGCAATATCCGCAACATAATATACAAAACGGTGAGGAGTTTTCCTCACCGTTTCTTCACGTTTTCTCATGTCACCGCCCGCTAGCTAACGCAGACAGCTTTTTTCAATATCTATTTTTACTTCTGTACACCGGTTACAGACACTCTGACAGCTGTTCCATAATCCGCTCCGGCATAGTTTATATCCACAGCATCATTGCTTGTCCAATTGGCAGATACGGTATATACCTTCTCCTGCCCAGCGGCAGCCAGATTAAATTCATCGGCAAATACTATCGTGCCGCTTCCTGTAGCAGTCCCAACTACGACACCTGATGAATCCTTAACGGTAACTGTAAGGGGAGCTATAACTGCTTTGCCGTCGGCAGCAACGACATCCACGTCAAAATCCAGGTTCATAGCTGTTTCACTTACAACGGCTCCATCATAATTCTTTACGCTGAATTGCCAGTCTACTGTTTCACCCGGTGCGATCTTCACATTTTTTGTAAAGGTGTCTGTTCCTCCCTCTGTGAGGATGAACTCCTTGGCAACCACGCTTCCTTCCGCCAGATCGTCTATGGTTGTGGTATACATTGCAAGAGTTCCTGCAGCAATTGAAGTTGTCAATAATAAAATGAATGCAACGGTAACAAGTATTTTTTTCATAAAATCCTCCCTAAAACATTATTATAAAATCATATCAATACAGCTATTCTACCTTGTCCCCTTCTTCCGGACGGTAATCTGTATCCGCCTCGGCTGTGTTCTGCCCGTCGGCGTCTTCCGCCTTATCCTCCTGAAGTATTTTCTCCTGCGGTTCCGACTTTTGAGGCTTTGCCACAACGTCCAGTCCGAAGCTTGTTTCAGCATTATAGCCGGAAAGAGTTCCCACTGTTGAGGAAACAAATATTGCACTAATAAGGGTCAGTATCAATAAAGCCTTTATCCTCACTCTTTATCCCCCCTGAAGGATATGGCGGAAGCATAGGTTTATCAGTTCAGTGAAGCCTTGCCGAATTCATAGGTCAGCTCCACATCACCGGTGGAATTTACATTACTGCCGCCTACGCTTATATTAGTTATAGCCTCGTTTCCGCGGCCCCGGGCAGGTCCTCTGAAGGATACGCTCCGGCCCGGCAGGATATCGTCTGTTGCCGTGTTGTTGTAATTGGGACTTACAAATTTGTAAGAGCCCTCCGGCAGCCCTGATATCGCCCTGGCATTGCTCCATGCTCCGTTCAGCCTGTCTGTTGGAAGTGAAAATGCGATGTTCCAATCCTCGATGGCTTGGTCGGAATTATTGGTAATGGTTATTTTGTATTCAAATTCATAGATACCGCTTTGTCCGTTTTGCCACGGAGCTGTTGTTTCATAGCGGACACTGATGTCTGTTTCTTCGTCCGGCTCTTCATTGCCGGGATTGCTTCCGTCAAAAGGAAGCTGTGATGCTGTTGCATCCACGTTGATGCTTGTCCCGTAATTGCTGCCCGCATAATCTATATCGCTGCTTCCATACTCCGGCCAGTATATTTCAACTATATAATCCTCATCCTGGCCATTTTCCGAAAGCGGGAAGGAGCCATATACATCAAATGTCCCGATACCGGTAACACTATTTACTATATTACCTCCGGAATCCTTTACGGCAACTGTCAAAGGCAGTATGGCGCTTTTGTTGTCCGAAGCCTTTACATCGAAGGTAAGCCTGTAGTAAAGATCAGTTTCTGTTATAATGTTATTTTCATGGTTCTTGACCTTAAATTGCCATTGCACAG
>JAEXXN010000243.1 GCA_023405875.1 Bacillota bacterium
AACTTCCCAGGGCCATCAGGGCTTTTATGTATTCTATACCTAATACGTTGTTGGGATTTCTTAATATATCGTCGGTAGCTTCAGCAGCATTATAGCCCATATATGCGCAAAGGGCGGAGGAAATTGCTTTCGGATAGGAGCAGCCTTGTGCCAGATGCTTTTTCAGGTGGCGCTTGAAGGCTACCGGTTCGTTATGGAGCAGCTTTGCGAGCTCATGAAGCGCTTCGGTATCCCCAAGCTCACTGCCGAAGCATATATAGTCGATGATCCCCATGGCGTCAAGGATCTTGATCGAGCCCAAGGCGAATATCTCAGCCGGCTGGCAGGCATACACGACAGGAAGCTCAATAACCAGGTCAGCTCCATTCATAACTGCCATTTTTGCCCTGGACCATTTATCAAACATTGCAGGCTCGCCTCTCTGTACAAAGCTGCCGCTCATTATGCATACCGAATAATCTGCGCTGCACGCCTCCTTAGCAGCCTGGATATGGTATTTGTGACCATTGTGGAAGGGGTTGTATTCTGATATTATTCCTACAGTTTTCATAAAACACCTCAAAACGAATTATATAAGCTTTATTCTACCATATTTTGTACAAGTGTATCAGTAATTAACTTAATGATAAAGGAAATACTATAGCTTGTTAATAATTTTGCAAAAAAAGCAGGAAATTTAGTATTAATATAGAACACATTACTGGATATATTTTATTTTTGGGGAGGTACATATTAATGAAAATACTGGTAATCAACTGCGGCAGTTCATCATTGAAGTATCAATTGATGGATATGCGGAATGAGGAAGTTATCGCCAAGGGTCTTGCAGAAAGAATAGGCATCGAAGGTTCGGTGCTGAAGCATCAGCCGAAGGATTCAGAAAAAATAGCTATCGAAAGGCCTATGCCGACACATAAGGAGGCCTTGCAGACACTTGTTGATGCTCTGACAGATAAAAACTACGGCGTTATAAAAGATATGAGCGAGATAAGTGCGGTTGGACACAGAGTAGTCCATGCAGGAGAAAAGTTTGCTGATTCAGTAGTGCTGGATGATGCTGTAATGACAGCACTGAAGGACTGCATAGAGATAGCTCCTCTGCACAATCCTCCGAACATCATGGGTATTGAAGCCTGCAGGCAGATCATGCCCGAGGTTCCGATGGTAGGAGTATTTGATACGGCCTTCCATCAGACAATGCCAAAGGAAGCATATATATATGCAATTCCATATGAATTCTATGAAAAATACAGGATCAGAAGATACGGCTTCCACGGAACCTCTCACAAATATGTTTCTCAAAGAGCGGCAGAAATACTCGGCAAGCCCCTTGAAGAGCTTAAGCTCATAACCTGCCATCTCGGCAACGGAGCAAGTATTGCGGCTGTTAAGAACGGTAAATCGGTAGAGACCAGCATGGGCTTTACACCTCTTGAAGGGCTTGCAATGGGAACAAGATGCGGAGATATAGATCCGGCAATTGTAAAATATCTTTCAGAGAAAGAAAACAAGAGTGTTGCAGAGATCGATGGAATACTGAATAAGAAATCCGGTGTGCTTGGCATTTCAGGAGTAAGCAGTGACTTCAGGGATATCGAGCAGGATGCTGAAAAGGGCAACGAAAGGGCAAAGCTTGCTCTTGATGTGTTTGTTCACAAGGTAAAAAAATATATAGGCGCTTATACAGCAATAATGAACGGTGTTGATGCAATCATATTCACGGCAGGACTCGGCGAAAATTCCGGAGAGATCAGAAGAGATGTCTGCAAGGATATGTGCTTCCTCGGAATAGAGCTGGATGAAGCCAAGAATAACGTAAGAGGCAAGGAAACAGACCTTTCAAAGGACGGGTCAAAGGTAAAGGTTCTTCTGATACCCACAAATGAAGAGCTTATGATAGCAAGAGACACAATGAAGCTTGTAAACAAATAGGCTGCTGGAGGCAGGGAACGATTCTAAATCGTTCCCTGCAATAATATACATAATCAAGCCTTTCTTTAGAAAAAAAACGTTTTTCAGATTTATCAGAAAAAATTTTATTTTCGGGAAGGATTTCAGGAAAAGTTGGCGTATATTATATATAAACAATAGTGTTATCCCGAAGTTATACTTTATAACTGATGTACTGAAGCTTTGAACACACATTTCAGGGATTGTCTGTGATGTAGATTTAGGGTTGTCAGTATGCTGCGTCATTTATTTAACGTAAATGAAATTCGGCAGAAAGGCTTGTCCTTTTTGCCTTTTTTAATTGTATAAGGGATCAGATTTCCGTATACAATTGGGGATGAAAGGGGACCATGGGATTCCATGGTGAAAAATGTGGAGGGAGACACATTTTTAATTTAGGAGGTGCTGTCATTGCTAAGGTATGTTTTGAAAAGGTTCTTTGTTTCACTTGTCACTATCTGGATTTTGACAACAATCGTATTCTTTCTGATCAGAGTCCTTCCAGGTGACCCTTTTACATCAGACAAGACCACTCCGGTGATCAGGGAAAGTATGATGAAATATTATGGTCTTGATAAACCGGTGTATGTTCAGTATGCAACCTATATGAAGAACCTGCTTACAGGGAATATGGGCTATTCTCTGAAGTACAAGAACAGAACCGTCAACCAGGTCATAACAAATGCTTTTCCAAACTCTGCCGAATTAGGTATCAGAGCTCTTATACTGGCAATACCTATCGGACTTATACTTGGTATCATATCCGCACTCAACCACAATAAAGGGTGGGATTACGGGAGCATGATAATCGCGGTCATAGGCGTATCGGTGCCCAGCTTTATTATCGGAGGCTTGCTCCAGTATATATTTGCGGTCAAGCTGAAGCTGCTGCCGGTGGCCCAATGGAAGGGCTTTGAGTATACGATACTGCCTTCCATTGCCCTTGGCCTCAATACCCTTGCATTGGTGGCAAGGCTGATGAGGGCCAGTATGCTGGAAATCACAGGCCAGGACTATATATTGACGGCTGAAGCCAAAGGGCTGCCGATATATAAAATCGTATGGAAGCATCAGATAAGAAATGCGATACTGCCGGTAGTAACCGTACTGGGACCTGTCGTAGCAGCCTTGATCACAGGTACCTTTGTCATAGAACAGATTTTTGCAATACCCGGTCTGGGAAAACACTATGTAAATGGTATACAGAACCTGGACTATACCCTGGTACTGGGCCTGACAGTTTTTTACGGTGCCTTTGTTATTATCATGAACTTTTTTGTTGATATAATTTATGGCTTTATAGACCCGAGAATACGGATTTCAAGATAGGGGGGGATGAAAATTGGTTGATATAGACAAGGAGCTGTTTACACATGTCGGCATCGATGAGGAATTCAGCGAAACAATAAACAGGCCCAGCATGACCTATTGGCAGGATGCCTGGAGAAGGCTGAAAAAGAACAAGATCGCTATGGGTGGAATGGTTTTGATCGTACTTTTCACCTTTATGTCGATAGCAGGGCCGTTTATGACGGAATATACGTACAATACCAACAATCTGGAGCTGCTTCACCAGCCGCCCGGAAAAGACCACTGGTTCGGTACCGATTCCCTGGGAAGAGACTTGTGGGCCAGGGTATGGATGGGTGCCAGAGTTTCCCTTTTTATAGGCCTTGCCGCTGCTGTGATTCAAAGCATATTTGGCGTAATTATAGGCGGATTTTCAGGCTATATGGGCGGAAAAACCGATATGTTCATAATGAGATTTGTTGACATAATGATCTCTATTCCGGAATTGATTTTTATCATATTGATCATGGTAATAGTCGGCTCGGGAATCCTGCCGATAATACTTGCCTTTGCCATTACCGGCTGGCTCAGAATGGCCCGTCTGGTAAGGGGACAGGTGCTTCAGCTCAAGGAGCAGGAATTCGTACTTGCTGCCAAGACCCTGGGTGCCGATTCAAAAAGGCTGATTTTCAAGCATCTTATTCCAAATACCCTTGGTGTTATAATAGTAACTCTGACAATGGCAGTACCAGCAGCCATATTCTATGAGGCATTTCTTTCCTTTATAGGTATAGGCATAAGGCCTCCGCTTTCAAGCTGGGGTCAGTTGGCAAATACAGGAGCCCAGGTATTTGAGATCTATCCCTTTGAGCTTCTCATACCGGCGGTTTTTATAAGCCTGACCATGCTTTCTCTTAACCTCCTGGGGGACGGTCTGAGAGATGCTTTGGATCCAAGGCTCAGGAAATAGGGGGGATTAAAGGATGGACAGAGAAAAGATATTGGAAGTTAAGGACCTGTATGTGTCCTTCGATACCTATGCAGGAGAAATTCAGGCAGTCCGCGGTGTTAACTTTGATCTATACAAGGCTGAGGCAATCGCTGTGGTAGGTGAATCAGGCTGTGGAAAGAGTGTTACCGCCAAATCAATAATGAAGCTGATCCCGTCACCGCCGGGAAGATTGAAATCAGGAAGCATCATATTTAACGGTAAAGATATTACCAATTTTAAGAGAAGACAGATGGAGGCAATAAGAGGCTCGGAAATAGGAATGATATTTCAGGACCCCATGACCTCCCTTTCTCCTACCATGCTTGTCGGGAAACAGATTGCAGAAGGCCTGATGCAGCATCAGAAAATGTCAAAAAAGCAGGCGAAGGAAAAAGCCGTTGAGATGCTGAGACTGGTCGGTATACCCAATCCCGAAAGCAGGGTGAACCAATACCCCCATGAAT
>JAEXXN010000261.1 GCA_023405875.1 Bacillota bacterium
GGATACAAAGGTGCCGATAGAAAGCAAAATGGATCGGGCCATATATGCGGCAGATCCCATAACAGGCTTTATAACGGCAATAACTCTGGTATATCCGGACAAAAAGCTTGCCAGCGTCAAAGTGAAATCTATAACCAAAAGGATGGATGAGGTAAGATTCGCCGCAGGCGCAAACAGGGCTGCAATGCGTTCTATAGAAAAGCTGGGGATATCCTTTCCGGAGTTTGCCGAGCTGTCCCTGAAGGCTATGAGTGAGATAGCGGATGAGCTGGGATTGTAGGTAAAATATGAATGATGTGCAACAACCGGAACGGCGAGGGCGCCGTTCCTATGTCGCATCTTTCCACTTATGCCCTATACAGCTTCTCGTAATATTCCCTCAGCATCCGTTCCATTGAGAATTGATATCTTGTGGAGCTGATGCTGTTTTTCATCATTTCTACCCATTTGCTCCTGTTGTCGTAGTAGGTGGGAAGGATCTCCTCCAGCAGCACCCTGTACAGTGACTGCAGGTCATGTCTATCCTGCTCTTCAATATCATTGCTCTGGAAGCCGTCGCCTATCTGCCAGCCGTTTACGCCGTGCCGGCAGGCCTCAGGCCACCAGCCGTCCAATACGCTGAAATTCAATACCCCGTTCATGGCTGCCTTCATTCCGGAGGTACCGCTGGCTTCATTGGGCCTCCTGGGGTTGTTGAGCCATATATCAGAGCCTCTTGTCAGCATTCTTCCTATTTCCATATCATAGTTTTCCAGAAAAACTACGGCATTAGGGTACTTCCGCGACATGGCGGCAAGGTTGGCTACTATCTGCTTGCCCATATCGTCAAGAGGATGGGCCTTGCCGGAAAATACAAGCTGGAGCCTGTTGTTTTCCAGCAAGGGAGCTATTACTTTTTCATCGCTGAAGATGAAGCTGCTTCTTTTGTATGGTGCAGCCCTTCTGGAAAAACCTATGAGCAGTACGTCAGGGTCAAGCTCTGTACCGGTGCGTGCTTTGATAAAGTCAATAAGGCTTCTCTTGTTTTTCATATGTGTATCCCAAAGGCCGGAACCGCTTTCTTCAGCCTTAAGCATTTCAGGATCCGCCCAGGTGGGCACGTGTATGGCATTTGTTATACCTATGATCGGCTTGGGATATTCTACCTTCTCCCACATCTTATTGGCAGTCTCTGCATGCAGGGCTGCTACGGCATTTGCTTTCTTGCTTATCCGCAGCGCTGCCACCGTCATGTTGAAGGGTTCTCCCCCGATATGGACCATCTGCTGGCGGGTGAGGCCGTTAAAGGCGCCCATATATTCCAGCCGGGAAATATAGTGCTCTTCGTTCCCCTGTTTAATAGGAGTATGGGTAGTGAAAACCACTTGGCTTCGGACTGAATCCAAAGCTTTTTCGAAACCCATGCCGCTTTCCAGCTTTTCTCTCATAAGCTCCAGCGCTGCCAATACGGCATGGCCTTCGTTGAAGTGATATATATCGACGTCTATTCCAAGCGCTCTCAGCGCTCTGACGCCGCCGATTCCAAGGACCATTTCCTGGGCTATCCTTTCCTCTCCGAACCAGCCGTAAAGCTGTCCGGTTATCCATGTATCTTCGTTTTCCGGCAGGTCGGTATCCAGCAGATATATGTCGGCATTGCCGAATTTATTCACCTTCCATACCTTGCAGGTAACCGGCCTATGTCTTATGCTCACTGTGACCTTTATACCCGTGTCCTCAAGAAAATCATAATTGTAGTTGTGGTATGCATCAAAGGGTCTCAAGTCTTTGCCTATGATCTGATCTCCGTAGCCCTGTTTCCATTTGAGCCCTATACCTGTTATCGGCAGCTTGTTGTCCCTGGCCCCCTTCATGTAGTCTCCTGCCAGTATGCCCAGCCCCCCTGCATACATCTTAAAGTCGGTATCCAGGCCGTATTCCATACAAAAGTATGCAACAGCCGGCAGCTTGCTGTTCATTTCGTGACTACCTCCTTGAAAAAATACTCTTTGAATCTGATTGTTCCCATTATATACTATAAATAGATTACGTACAATCGATTGTACAGTTCTGTCCGGAGGTAATAAGATGAAATTTGACAGAGAAAGCGGGATACTCCTGCATCCTACCTCGCTGCCCTCCCAATACGGCATTGGCGAACTGGGCAGTGAGGCATATGCTTTTGTGGATTTCCTGGTAAGAAGCAGGCAGAAGCTTTGGCAGATATTGCCTCTAGGCCCTGTCGGCTATGGAGAATCTCCGTACCAGTGCTTTTCTGCCTTTGCAGGAAACACCATGCTTATCAGTATTGAGAAGCTGATGGAGTGGGAGCTTTTATCCGGGGAGGATGTTAAGGATTTGCCGGATTTTGATGATAAATACGTGGAATTCGGGAGAGTAAGGGCCTTTAAGCATGACTTGTTCAGGAAGGCCTATGGCAGATTCGCAGCTAATGAGACAAACAAGGCTTACAACAGCTTCCTTGTGGAAAACAAATACTGGCTTGATGCGTATGCGCTGTTTATGGCCCTGAAGGTGCACTTTGGAGGAGCAGCCTGGAATCTTTGGGACAAGGCAATAGCCTTCAGGAATTCAAAATCGGTTGAATATTATTCTGAGCTGCTGGCAGAAGAAATAGAATATCAGAGGTTCCTTCAGTATGTCTTTTTCAGGCAGTGGCTGGAGCTTAAAGCATATGCAAATAAGAAAGGGGTAAGAATAATAGGTGACCTGCCTATTTTCATATCCTATGACAGCAGTGATGCGTGGTCGATGCCTTACCTG
>JAEXXN010000375.1 GCA_023405875.1 Bacillota bacterium
TTTTTAGTACAAAGTGATATTAATACTAGAAGATGGGAGGTGCTGGGAGTGAGAATAGCCTTAGTAGTTATACAGTATATTGTTTGTCTGACACTTATTGTCAGTGTACTTTTACAGCCGGGAAACAGTGCCGGATTGTCCGGTTCAATAGCTGGAGGTGCAGAACAGCTTTTCGGGAAAAAGGTCAGTAAAGGATATGAGGGACTGTTTACCAAGCTGACAACAGCAAGTGCGATCTTGTTTATGATATTGTCGGTTGCGTTGGTACTTGTAAAATAATATTTTGATAATCATAGCCTGACAATTTGTTAGGCTATATTATTGTAGAATATATTTCGCAGTAATGGAATTGCCCGGGCAGTTTTGTTTGCTGCGATTTTGTATTATTTGATAATAAATGAAATATCATGTAATATTAAAGTGATATTTTTATTATTTGGAGGTTAACATGAGAGTATTGATGATATATATTGCCTTAGTAAATATAATTGCCTTTTTGGTAATGGGTATGGACAAATATAAGGCCCAAAGGCATAAATGGAGAATAAGCGAGTTGAATATTTTTATCATAGGAATTATTGGGGGAGCTATGGGGGTATTTATTGGGATGGGCTTTTTTCATCATAAGACCAAGCATCTGAAGTTCAGATTGGGAATCCCTCTTGTGCTGGTCTTGAATTTTCTTATGTTCGACTATCTGTTTGAAAAGCTTGCACAGTAGAAATTTCCATTTACCCGGGAAATATTTAAGCGAAATCCTCATTGATGTAAAATGCTTTTGCGAGATATACATAAAAAGAGCTTCTGAATGTTATAAGATAAATTTGTTTATAATAAATGTATATTTGCAATAACATTAATAATGATCAAGTGGACTAGAGCCTGATCGGGGGTGATTACTTGAAAAGCATGGATTGTGAGTATGCAAGGGAGTTTTACTTTAAAGGCGGCAATACAGGTATACTGCTGATTCACGGATTTACGGGAACTCCCTCTGAGGTAAGGCTTTTGGGAGAGTTTTTGCGAGACCGGGGATATACGGTCAAGGGTATTCTGCTGAAGGGTCACGGCACAACCCTGGAGGACATGAGGAAATGCAGCTACAGGGATTGGATAAGAGGTGCCGTAGAAGGCTATAAGTCATTAAGGCAGGAGTGTGATGAGGTATTCGCGGTGGGGCTGTCCATGGGAGGGCTTTTGTCCTTATATCTGGCCGGGAATTATGACATAAGGGGTGCGGTGACCCTTTCAGCGCCGATCAGGATACACGGCAGGTCTGCGGCACTGGACTTTATCGAGAAAAATTTCAGGACATATATACTTCGAAGTCCTGTAAATAAGGATATTAATATAATCAGCTATGATAAGTCCCCTCTAATAAGCGTTCACAACCTTTTCAAACTGATCAGGCATGTGAAAAAAAACCTTGAATACATAGAAAAGCCCGTACTGATAATGCAGTCTTACGGAGACCGGACCGTCAGTCCTTTAAGTGCAAATATAATATACAATAACATCGGCTCCAGGGACAAAAGTATAATCTACCTGCACAACTGCGGGCATGTGATCACTTGCGACAATGAAAAGGAGCGGGTATTCAGGGAAGTATACAATTTTATAAAAACAAAATCAGCATTCAAAAGAGAAGATAACAAAGATATTGAACGCACCAGGGGAGTTATTTAGGGTATAGTGCGGATTCAATAACGGCTAAGGAAGCATTTGCGCGAAATCTGAATAAAAAGTGAAAGGGTGTTTCGCGAAATATATTAGAAGAGAGGTGCAGCGGTGTTGGATAATATGGAAAACGAAATAAATATAGAAATGAAGAATAAATTACTGTCCTTCATGAAGGAGGATGCTTACAAACCCTTATCCTATAATGAATTGCTCAGGGAATTCCAGGCGGATTTCGGGAAGGAATCGGAATTTGAAGAAGTGCTGGATTCGCTCCTTGAGGATGGAAGCATAATTATTACAAGAAAAAACAAATACGGTGTGACAGAAAAAATGAACCTGGTTCCGGGACGGATACAAGGGAACAAAAAGGGTTTTGGCTTTCTCATACCCGATAATAAGGATATATCCGACCTCTTCATACCGGCAGAGAATCTTAACGGTGCGATGCATAACGACAGAGTAATTGTAAGGCTTACCTCCGGTGAACTGGGTACCAGGAAAAGCGAAGGGGAAGTAATAAAGATACTCAAGCATGCAAATGAAAAGCTCGTAGGCACCTTTGAGAACGGAAAGGGCTTTGGCTTTGTGGTGCCTGACGATCCAAGGATATACCAGGATGTTTTTGTATCCAAAGCCGATTTCAACGGCGCAAGGGATGGAGACAAGGTAGTGGTAGACGTAATCAGATGGCCTGAGGCAAGAAGAAATCCTGAGGGCATAGTGTCGGAGGTATTGGGCCACAAGGATGATGTGGGAACTGATATCATCTCAATCATAAGAGGACACAACCTACCGGAGGAATTTCCGGCTGAAGTGGAAGCCCAGGCGGCAAAAATTCCGGAGAAGGTTTCGGAAGAGGACATAGGCAAGAGG
>JAEXXN010000452.1 GCA_023405875.1 Bacillota bacterium
ATCCCCATCCGCCAATTGGTACGTGTCCAGTTGGAAAGCGGCTTGCTTGTGGCCTGTACTCTCAGGCAGCAGGAATGACACTGATGCCGGGGATGGAGTGTAAACCGTAGATTTCATAAAGGAGAGAACAAGTATGAAAAATATTTATGAGGTCCTTGAAGCCTTGAGGTCTAATCCTGAGAAATCAGGAGAGGAAGTAAAGACAAGGAGTATTATAAGGGAGTATATGCAGGAGCTTCCTTTGTTTAAAGAGGAGCAGATAGGGCAATCTCTGGTTTACTGCTACAAGCCCGGGGGTGGAAGCCGGAAATGCATTGCCCTCAGGGAAGACTTTGATGCAGTGCTTACAGATGACGGGACCTACGAACACCGGTGCGGGCATCATGGGCATACGGCAATACTGCTGAACCTTGCTGCAAGGATCGATCCCGCTTTTGAAAAGAGCCTGGTATTGATCTTTCAATCAGCGGAAGAAAATGCAGCCGGTGCCCCGGAGCTTATAAGCAACGGTCTCTTTGACAAATATAAGCCGGACCTGATATTGGGCTGCCACAATTTCCCCGGATACAAGGAAAATGCGGTGATGCTGCGCAGCGGGAAGTTCAACTATTCAGTAGTAGGCTTCAACTGCCGCTTTATAGGAAGGCCTTCACATGCGGCGCATCCGGAGCATGGCAGCACTCCCGCCTTTGCCCTGGCCAGACTGGCAGCTTCTCTTGAAAAATTGAATTCTGAGGATACCATGCTCAGCATAACTCACATGAAGCTTGGAGAACACCAGTATGGTACTTCTCCCGGAGAAGCTGTAATACTTGGCACCATCAGATCACTGGAGGATGACAAGCTTACGGACGCTGTCGGCCGGCTGAAAACGTCGGCTGAGAGACTGGCGGCCGAATACGGCCTGAAGGTTGAAACAGGGACTTCGGAGTATTTCAAAGGGATAGTCAATTCGGCGCCGGTTACTGAAAGAGTCCGGGAAATATGCAAAAACCTGAACTACAATGTGATTGAAATGGAAGAATACTTCAGGGCCGGAGAGGATTTTGGCTTCTACCTTGATTATGTCGAGGGCTGCTATTTTGGAATAGGCGCCGGTGAGGGACGTCCCGAGCTGCATACAGAGAACTACAGCTTCAATACCAATAATCTGGAATATACTGCAAAGCTGCTTTTCGATCTGATATCAGAATTATGATGGTTCGGCACCATAACATTATTTATTAAAATTCAAACTTTGGAGGTCAAAATGATTATTGATAATAACCTAAAAGAAAAGGAGGCCCTGGAAGCCTTTTGCAGAGGCGAAACAGCCCTGGCCAATAAGCTCCAGGATGAATTTCTGGCTGAATTCAGGGAAAGTAAAGAAAGGAAGGAAGATCACTGCTCATGCAAGCAGCCGTGCAAGCACCACGGGAAATGTATGGAATGTGTAGTAATGCACAGGGCCCACAGAGGACACCTGCCATATTGCTTTCACAGCATGGTCAATGAAAGGCTTGAAAAGCTGTCCGAACTGACAGAACACAGCTTTATAAAGCAAATAGAAAAATAAATGCAGCTATGAAATTATGAATAATGGGAATTGTCTCTTTGCCAAAATATAAAAACAAACAAGCCTGTAATCGCAATGATTACAGGCTTTGAACATTCTTAGGGTGGAGCGATAGTGGGAAAAAGGTTTTTGACTACAGCTTTCTAGCTTTAAAAATAGCTGTTAACGGAACCATTTGCGATTTTTTTGTCCAATCGCTAAGCTCCTCTGTTAATTGCAAGGTTTCGTCGTTTGTCTGCTCAATCAATTGCTCAATTACAAAGCCTGCCTTCGCCAAGGCGTTTACATAAGTTGATATTTTCCGGGAGCAAAGTAAAATATTTTTCCCGTCAAGCTCCAGCTCAGACCATGTTTCATCAAAATAGCTATTTTTAAAAGAGGCTTTTCCTTCTTCAAATTCCACGCACATATGGATAGGGTGCGACCAACTGAATATAAACATGCCATCCTTTTTTAAATAAGATGCAACCCTGTTAAATGTACCCTGTAAATCTGTTGTCCATCCAATTGCATAAATTGAATAAATAAAATCAAAGTAATCTGTTGGCAGTCCGCACTCCTCTTCCATTGCCCCACAAATCAGCTTTGCTGCATAGCCGCTTTCTGAAATGCATTTCGCTGCCTTCTCAATCTGGTTTTTAGAACTATCTATGCCCCAAAGCTCGGCGGCCTTGTTATTGCCATGGTATTTAAGAGATTCACCGTTGCCGCAGCCAATATCTAAAAGTTTTTTGCCTGCTACGTCACCAAATAAGTTCAATTCATTTTCCGTTAAAGTATTACAACCGTAATAAGGCAGTACAATAGCTTCTAGAAAATCGTTACCATCCTCGTCCCAATAAATCTTGTTCGTGCGGTGTATATTGCTAATATCAGTTTTGTTCATATGATTACCTCCGCTTAATATAAATAGCACGAATTATAACAAGATTTCAATGAGGGTTTTTGCAGGCTTGCAAAAACCTACCCGAGCGTTTCAACGAGGCGGGAGATATGTAGTGGGGGACAGCTTTTGCCTCGTTATAATTGTCCTATATTTCTATTTCAAATCCATATTCACGCAATACAAAATCATCAATTTTTTCTTCATAGATTCCATCAACACGCTTAAATCCATTTTTTAAATATAAATTTATTGCCGGTTTATTTATATCTACAACAAATAACCTCAAATATTTAGCGTCCTTCTGTTTTGCAAGTTCCATGGCATTTTTGAGCATAAACCCGCCCATTCCTCGTCCTAGATAATCCACATTGACCCCAAAGCGATCTATATATAATGCCTTTTCTTTGACATTTTCCCATTTCAAATGATCTTCGCCGTCATGTGATTCGCATAAAGTTAATGCGGCTACTATGCCATTATCCTCAGTTAATATATAAAGACTTTTATTTTCAATATCACCTTGAAAAAACGTGTAGGGATAAATTTCATCCCAAATCTGTACGTTGTTTTTATTCATATTGTCGATTATTTTTTCATACATCGTTTTAAGCTGCGGCAAATCACTCTTCTTAGCCAATCTTAAATCCATATCAATTCACCTCTTCAATCGAAATTGTATCAACTCTATAATGGATTTTATTCCATATGATATAAAGCCCTATATCTAATAATGCCAGATTTTTGCACATAAGAAAAGACATACTTTCCACGAGACGGAAAGTATGTCTTTTTTGGTGATATGACAAAATTATTCATGGCGTACTTGGCCCGGTCAGGGCTGCTGTGAATGGTTTTCTCCACCGTTTCGAGGATAGTATTCAGCTTTTCCCTGCCAAACTCCTCATCCTTGCGGTTGCCCAGCAGCCTGCAATAACAGCTATACCCGGCAGACACATACAATTCTTTACCGGTTTCAATCCATCTGTCCGAAACAGCCTGCGTAAAATCTGTTTCCGCAAGCGTTACAGCCACGATAGAAGCAAAAAGAACCGCCCCTTCTGCTTTTTATGAATTGCCGTATGTCAGAGAGGATAACGAGTTATTATGTCAAAAATACGATTTTGTTTAGATTGAGCTGTTGAAACAAAGCATATCCATCGCCTAAATCCTGTATATCTCTTTTTGATATTTTTGCATCATCCCACAAGGTAATTTCTATTTCTAATCCTTTGCCTTTTTTCTTGGCTTTCCACATACCGATTATTTCACCCTGCCATAACACGGCACCGGGATTTGAAACGGTCTGCCATATTTGCTTTTGCCTTGCCTTGTTGTCCAAGACCACATCACGGTCTTGAAAACCTAAATAAGGGTCATGCCCTGCGAGCAGGTGTACTTTTCTCTCCGGTTGCGGCGGGGATAAAAGCAGTTCTTTGTCATCTGACAGTATATAGCGTTCTTTCCCGGACAGGTTGACAGGCTCGATTTCATCTATGACGGTTTGCCATATTCGTTCGGCCTGTGCAGAGGAACATCCAAGCCAATCTGCGAACCCGCCTATGGATGCAGGGCCGAAACAATGTAGATATTTTCGCACCAGTTTTTGCTCGGAGGGGCCCTTTACTTCAAGTGAATTACCTATCCAGTGTTTGTATGAAGTAAATGTTGGGCTAATGCCCTCTCTCTTTCCAAAAACGACCAAGCCCATAAAAGCACAAGGCCGAAGTAAAAAAGAAACTACTGCGCCGCCGACGGTCTGTTTCTCCGGGTTTCCATACATAGAGGGCTTGTTCCACAAATCCCTTTTATCATTTGGAAGAAGCGGTAACACCCATTCGGCCAAAGTTTGGTCTAACGTGGTTTTGCTTTTTAACACTTCGCCGTCCAGTTTCGGCATGACCTGTTTGAGTAACAGCAGTAATTCTCCAAAGGACATTTGTAAAAAATCCAGTGCCAGTTGTATTCCCTGAGTATATATCCAAGGTTCGTCTTGTTTAGAAACAAGCGCAGACAAAAATGCAGCACTTTCCGAAGTGGGAAAGATTACGGGCGTACCGCGAAAACTCCATGCCTGAAGCAGTGTTTTTTCGATTTCAAGCATCTGTTTCATATCGTCCAGTTTGAAATCAGAGATACGGTTATGTAATGCACTTTCCCATGCGCCGGGCGGCGAGTTTTGAAAACCACAAGCGCCAGCAATGACCTCTGCATCGGCCTTCTGATACCATGTATCCAAATGGTGCGTATGAAGACGAAATTGTCGAATTTGCTCTTTAGAGATATTATACATGTATATACCCCTTATCCACATTATTTTGCTTAACATCTCTAGGATTGCCTAATTACTAATGTGCGGCAATCATAGTATACTAAATATACATACGCAAATCAAATCAGCTATGAGGGGGCGCATTGTCAGCGGATACAGTATTCGGATCAAAATCCACCTCCGTAAAATACTCCGCTATACGGGAGGGGGTGCAGAATTTTTACCTTACAGGCTGGCCGCGCTATGCTGCAAGGTTTCAATGCAAAAGGCAGTAAGTCCGCAAAGCCCTGAATTTACGGGGTCTTCCGGAAAAACGTTTTTTAAAGTAGACACTGCTTGCTGGATAACGTCAGCTTCAATTTCCATGTACCCAAGATGAAAAAATCGTATTCCATTTTATCTTTGACAAAAGAAAATAGCGACGTACTGTTTGTCAGCCGCCACTATTTGGGGGTATTATAAGACTTCGCTTATAAGATTTCCAAGTTGCCAAAAGCATTTTCACTGAAAGATATGGTCAGTCCCAAGAGCAGCAGATTACACATTGCGAATACAAGCAACGATACCGCAATTTGAGCCATGACAAGATAACTCATATAAGCAATGGCAAAAGCAGGCATTTGAATTACCAATTCATTTAGACCCTCGGCTAACTTAAACAATGCGTTTTTATTCGCCTGCCTTGAAAAAAGACATTTGAACAACACAATTGAATAAAGGTTCGTTACAGTTATGCTACAGAGCGCAAGCCAGAGAATAACGCAATGGATTACCGGCTGATTAGCAATGACAAGCAAGGATAGAGCTATTGCTGTGTTCATCACGACGGTCTTTACCATTGGAATTAAGTTAAGCGCAAGCACTTTCCCGCGAAAACTCCCCGGAAGCAAAAATACATAACTCTTTTTCAGCTCATATTCAACTCCCGAAAACAAAGATGAGCTTACTGCCTGCAGAACAATCCCCAAGATAAAAACAGGCAATACCAATTCAAGCAATGTCTTGCCTTGGGTGAAAAATCCCAAAGCAATGCAGGCAGCTACAAAGCCTGCGATTTTAAGAATCTTTATTGGCAAATCATCTTTCTTTCTTTTATTTGTCAAAATCGCTTTCCACAAAAAGGCTGTTGCATTTTTGTATTTACCGCTGATGTTGACCGTTTTGTTTTCGCCTGCACTCATAACAGGAAGTAATCTGCTTAACGCTTCTATATCCTGATTTGATACGGCCTCTTTTACCAATTTACCTTGAACGGCTGTATTGGCTGCATCCTCAAAAAAGTCTTTGGAATACAGAACACATCTGAGTATTTGCGTTCCTAAAGTTAAAAGTGCCAACGCCAGCCCCATTGTGCGTAACGGCAAAGGTATGACAGGGGCAAGTGCAAGTGCTGTTAGTGCGAGAAGTGTAAACAGAACCATTTTCACCATAGACCACATATACATAAAACTCTTTGGCATAGGCGAGGTAAACAGCAAATTTACATCCGCTAAAGAAAATTGAGCATTGCGAACGCGTTTGAAAAGCCAATAGCAATTCACCGCAAATAAAGCCAGCGGTATTGCCACAAAAGCCCATTCTAAGGGAATTGGAAGCTCTTGCTCTACCACTACATTCAATACTGGAAAAAGCATGAGTGGAAGAGCTGCTTTTATTGCAAGGGCAATAAGCTTATACGGCTTCTTGAGCGTCTCTAAAATCTTGTTCTTAATACCCATAACACTCTTGTAAACAAGAGCCTTTATGCCGTTTTTTCTATTCGACCGGATCATCGCCCGTCACCTCCAAAAATACATCCTCTAAGCTGGTTTGTTGGGTATGCCCAAACTCGCTTTTCAACTTATTGACAGCGCCTGCCCAAATAGCTTTTCCTTTTTTCATAATAATGACGCTGTCGCAAAAGCTCTCGGCATTATCCAACAAATGCGTACTTATGAGAACGGTTTTCCCTTCTTCTTTTAACTTGCAAAATATCTTTTTGAGTTCCCGAATTGCTTTAGGGTCGAGCCCGATCATAGGTTCATCCACGAAGATAACCTGTGGATTGTGCAAAAGCCCGCACAGAATAGATACCTTTTGTGTCATGCCTTTGGAAAGATTTTTGCAAAGCTCATTTTTCTTTTCTGACAAATCAAATTGCGCAAGCAAAGATTCAGCCTGCTCTTTCCAATGATCAAGGCCAAAGGCATAGGCGATAAATTGCATATGCTCCCATACGGTAAGCATTGGATATATATCCGGCATTTCGGGTATATACGCAATATGCGCCCTTGTTTCAATATGGCTTATTTCCTTCCCTAAAATGGAGACTGTCCCCTGCGTCGGCCTTAGCAGGCCGGCCAAGCATTTAATTGTTGTGGTTTTTCCAGCACCATTTGGGCCGATTAAGCCGGTAATCGTGCCTTTTTCCAAAGAAAAAGAAATATTATCCACAGCAGTATGCTTGCCATATTTTTTAGTTAACTGGTTTACGTTCAATACCATAACAAGCCCTCCAATCTTTTATGATGCTTATGATACCTCCCTAATTTAAAAATAGTTTAAAGAGAAAGAACCGGCTCCAAAATGGAAGCCGGTTCTTTGAACAACCTATATTTTGCAATTATTTTGGCAAAGTTACGATGAAGATGGTTCCTGACGGTTGATTGTCCTCTGTACGAATATTGCCTTTGTGTAGTTTGATAATTTGACTGGATATGGTGAGACCAAGCCCGCTGCCTTGATTAGCGCGATTGCGTGCTTTGTCCGCTTTATAAAAACGTTCAAATATGCGCTTTTTATCGGCATCGGCGATGCCCGTACCTGTATCCACTATCCTAAATTCGATCTTATCTGTAAGCTCACGCAGGTATAAAACGATTTTTCCATCCTTAGGCGTGAATTTGATGCTGTTATACAACAAATTGAGCCACACTTGACTTAACAATTCCTTATCAGCCTTTACGGTAACTTTGTCAAGTTCTGTTTCCACTACAAGTTCCTTCTCCCGCCACAACGGTTCGCAAGAGAGTACCATATCAACGATTTGATTATCCAGCCGATAAGGTAAGGGATTGTATTGGATTGTTTCCGCTTCCAGCGAAGCCAGCCTAAGCAAGTTGTCGCTTAACCTGCTGAGCCGAAGGCTTTCCTCCTCTATGATAGTAAGATACCGCAATCTTTCTTCATCGCTCGTATTCCCAATGCGTAAAGCCTTAGCAAACCCTCGAATAGACGTAAGCGGTGATTGGATTTCGTGAGATACGTCAGATATGAACATTTGCCGCATTTCATCTATCTTTCTAAGCTCCATCGCCATTTTGTTGATTGCATTTGTCAATTCCTCCGAAAGTTTTTCGACCTCATTTCGCGTTTTAGGATGGCTTAATTCTATATTGAACTCACCTTTGGAAATCTTTTCCGTAGCCTTTATGACAGATTCAAACACTCCTTCTTTTAGCATTACAGGGAGTTGCTCTGCGCGTGATATGGAATATTGACGAATCATGGCGGCAGCAAACGCCAGAAGCAACAGGCCCAGCACGACGTCAATAATATAGGCAAGCAAATCAGGCATAGATACACCTAAACGCGCATAAAGCGCAGGGGTACATAAAGCTGGTATTGAGAAGCAAATCACAATTAAAGCTAAGACTGCTCCGATAAAACCAAGTGTCTTTAACACTTTCATAATGTTTCCTCAATTCTGTATCCGATTCCCCTTGCTGTTATAATTTTAAATGCACTGATGTTTTCGGGGAATCGCTCACGGAGTTTTCCGATATGAACGTCAAGGGTGCGTTCATTACCATCAAAATCATAGCCCCATAAAGATTCGATAAGGCGCTCACGGGATATTGTCTGCCCGGTGTTACACGCCAATTTATAAAGAAGTTCAAACTCTTTTAATGGGAGATTTATTCGCTCATCTCTAAGAAAAACCTCATGGGTTTTCTTATTTACTGTAACATTTCCGAATGCTATCACTTGCGAAGCATTTATTTTATATCTTTTCAGCAGAACTTTTACCCTTGCGACTAATTCCACAGGGTCAAAAGGCTTAACCATATAATCATCCGCGCCAAGGGAAAACCCCTTGACTTTTTGTTCGGTTGCGTTCATCGCAGTAAGCATGAGTACAGGAATATCGTAACCTTCGCGTATTTCCTCACAAAGCTCATAGCCGTCAATATTAGGCATCATAATATCCAATACGGCCATATCAACCTTGGTTTTTTCGAGTAGTTCAAGCGCGGCTTTTCCATCCTCGGCTTCCAAAACGTCAAAGCCTTCATTGTTTAAAAACAGCCTGACAAGCTCACGGATATTTATATCGTCATCAACGATAAGTATTTTTGCCATTATTGTCACCTCGTTTTCTTTCATCCCGTGGTTTCTCCGCAGCCCTTGGTATCGCCCATGAACGGCCAAAACGTATTACACCGGGTATACGGTTTTCCTCGCATAGCTTCTGTACACGGCGCTCAGAGATACCCCATTTTTGAGCCGCTTCTTTTGGCAACCGTGAGGCGAGGGTGGGCCATGAAAAAGCAAGCCTAACATCTGACGTTCTTGCGTTTGAATCCCAGTCGTCCTTTGGCTGCTGCCTTTTGGATCTCATTAGCTGCCACAGGAACGCTGCATTTGGTTTTTCCTCTGAATATGTCAACGGTTCCTATGGCATTTGCGACAGCTACCGCTTTTTCATGCAGCGGAATATAGGAAACACCTGCGGTTATGACAAAATTATTCATGGCGTATTTAGCCCGGTCAGGGCTGCTGTGAATGGTTTTCTCCACCGTTTCGAGCATAGTATTCAGCTTTTCCCTGTCAAACTCCTCATCCTTGCGGTTGCCCAGCAGCCAGCAATAACAGCTATACCCGGCAGACATATACAATTCTTTACCGGTTTCAATCCATCTGTCTGAAACAGCCTGCGCAAAATCTGTTTCCGCAAGCGTTACAGCCACGATAAAATCTGAAATCATGTAGAAGTAAGCACCTTCCATCCACCTGTCAAAATCCGCTTCAGTCATGGCTTTTGGGTCTGCAAGCATACCGGCCAGATACATGGCGTCATAATTACCGGTAGCGTAAAGCTCCTCCGCAAGCCCCTGATTTATCTTGATTTTCCTTACGATTGGCTTCATGGCGCCTGTTGCGACTCCAAAAAGCGGCTCGCGAGCGCCCTGCTGCATGTATACTTTTTTGGTTCGCTCCGAACCCAATGCTTCAAGCTTCTGTAATATTGTCTGAACGTCCATGGAAATCTCCCTTCTCCTAATATAAATACTTAAATTTTTACTTATATTACATAGACTGTTTTAAAATCAATTATATAGTATTAGGCGCAAAAATAAAACCGGAGTAACAATACTTAAGCTTTATCCGGGAGACCGGCATGATGGCACAGTAATAATGTAATATAGTGTCCCTTCGATAGGGAACAATATATACATCGAGAATGGGAGACTGCCGGAAGAGAGCACATCGCAACCTCCCAGCTTGACATGCGGAAGCAAGTATTGTAGAATTACATTGCATACAATGTAATTGGAGGTAAGCATGGAGAAATACGATGCATTAAAGCTGGAAAACCAACTTTGCTTTCCCCTTTATGCCGCCGCCAAAGAGGTGGTACGGCTATATACACCCCACCTTACTGAGCTTGATCTTACCTACACGCAGTATATTGTGATGATGCTGGTATGGGAAAAAAGAGCAGTCCTCGTCAAGGAACTGGTGGAGCGGCTTTTTCTGGACACCGGCACGCTTACACCCTTGTTGAAAAAGCTGGAGCAGAAGGGGCTTGTTTTGCTTGAACGCGATGAAAATGACCGGCGCAGCGTAGTTGCGAAAGCCACACAAGCGGCAATGGAATTGCGTGACAGGGCTGTGGAGGTTCCAGGAAAAGTCGGCGCGTGTTTGCCGCTTGAAATGGAGGAGCTTATAATGCTCCATAAAACGCTGCATAAGATTCTGAATACGATTCATCAGGAAGAAAGGGGCGACGAAAAATGAACATAGCGGTTCGGTATTTTACAAGAGGTGGAAATACGGCAAAAGTAGCGGAGGCGGTTGCCAAATCCGCCGGGGTAGAAGCGCAGTCAGTTGATGCTTCCATTAACGAGCCAGTGGATATTCTCTTTTTAGGTGGCTCAGTGTACGCTTTCGGATTGGACGAATCCATAAAAACATTCATTGAAAAGCTTGATGCCAATATGGTAAAAACTGTTGCTGTTTTTAGCACATCAGCCATTGTTAAGTCGGGCAATCAGGAAATGGAAAAGCTGTTGGATAGAAAAGGGATCAAGGTGCTGCACCCCGTGTTTTACTGTCGCGGTGAGTTCAAGTTCATGCACAAGGGGCATCCCAATGCGGAGGATTTGAAAGAAGCCGCAGCGTTTGCGCGGAAGATATTGCAGGAGGGAGTGAAATAAATGAACATTTATGACTTTACGGTGAGAAACGCGGTGGGAGAAAATGTTTCACTAGCCGAGTACAAAGGCAAAGTGTTGCTTATCGTCAACACAGCCACGAAATGCGGCCTAACACCCCAATACAAAGAATTGGAATCACTGTATGAAAAGCACCATGACCAAGGGCTTGAAATTTTAGACTTTCCCTGCAACCAGTTTATGAACCAGGCACCCGGAACGGACGAGGAAATCAGCCAATTCTGCACCCTCAACTACGGAACGACTTTTCCGCGTTTTGCTAAAATCGATGTAAACGGCGAGACCGCCGACCCGCTCTATGTGTGGCTGAAAAACCAAGCGCCGGAGGATGATAAAACTGCCGTCTTTGACGCGTTAACAAAGCTGATGAGCCGCAAGCGGCAGCCGGGCGACATCAAATGGAATTTCGGCAAATTCCTGATTGATCGGGAAGGAAATGTGGCTGGAAGGTTTTCACCTGGATATACACCGGATAAATTGGAGAGTGTAATTGCGGCTTTGCTGGCAAATGAGAAATAAAAATCGTGCAGCATAAGGTCTATCGGCACAACAAACGAATATTACATCAGATATTTAACCACAAAACCGCCCTCGATATCTTAGGTGCCAGGCACCTAAGATAATGAATATAAAAACCCCGTTGCAGTGAACGGGGTCTTTTGTGTATTTTTTGCAAAATAAAAAAGGCCATTAAGCCTTGTAATTTCAATGGTCTGGGTGACAGGAATTGAACCTGCGACCTCCTGAACCCCATTCAGGCGCGCTACCAAGCTGCGCCACACCCAGATATTTGATGCATCATTTATGACACTTATAGAATATATCACAAAAACAGCCGGATTTCAAGCCCATATTTGAATACTTTTATTGCAGTCTTATTGTGTTCAAGGATTTTGAATATATACATGGCATTGAGCACTACTTCAATGGGAAGCCGGCACTATTTTTATAATTTGCTTAAATTATGCAGGATTATATGAACCGGTGGAGAAATATATAAATAATTATGTTAATATGCCGCGCCATATTGAATATGTCTGACTGTACCAAGCGAGGAGCCGGGGAAGCTATGAAAACCAAAAAGAGTAAAATATCATCTGTTTATATATTTCCTGTATTATTTTCTATTATATGTTTATCATATTTAATTAGATTCATATTTTTCAGTGTGGAAACTGAGATAGTGAGATACAATTCAATAGAAAACACCATACGCACAGAAGCGTTGATAATCAGGAATGAATCCACGGTAGCACTGCCTGAGGGCGTGGAGATAAGCTACAAGGTCAATGAAGGGGACAAGGTGTCTCTGGGGAAAAAGGTGCTGGAGATAATCAAGGGCAATAAGGCGGACGAGGATATTGCAATAAAGCTGAAGCAGCTGGATGACAGGATAAACGAGATAAAGCAGTCTGATATCAACAATAACTTCTTTTCACAGGACAAGGAAAAGATAGAGAGCAAAATAAACGAAAAGGTCAGTGAGCTGAAGGTCATTGCCAGCTCCGGCGATTATGAAAAGCTGGAGGCGGTGAGAGACGAGCTTTCTGCAAGCCTTTATAAAAAATCCCTTATATACGGAAATGGAAGCTTTTTCGGCAAGAACCTGGAGCAGCTTCAGAATGAGAAAGCTACACTGGAGGGCATTTACAACAACAGCATTGATGTTATATATGCAAAATCCCCCGGTATTATAAGCTATTCCCTGGATGGATACGAGCAGATACTTACTCCTGCAAATATCAAGAATTTCAAGCTCAGCAACGTAAAAGAGATCATGAATTCCCTTAACGACAAGAAGGACAGCAAGGATAAGGAAGCTGCGGCAGGTATGAAAATAGTCGATAATTTCGAATGGTATACCTGCAGCCTGATAGATGAGGAGCCGGCAAAAGTCCTTAAGCCGGGGAAAAAAATCAAGCTGAGATTTGTTTCCCTTGGGAATACCCAGGTAAACGGCGAGATACATGAGGTATCAGAGCCCGAGGGCGGTACCTGCCTGGTCATAATAAAGGTAAATGAGCATGTTGAGAGCTTTTACAAGAACAGGATAGCTGAGATGGATATTGTAAGGGAATACAATGAAGGCTTTACTGTTCCGACAAAAGCTATAGTTATAAAAGATAATATCAAGGGAGTATACGCGCTGAAAAGCGGGGTTGTCAAGTTTATCCCCGTTGCCGTTATGGTTGACCAGGGTGATACCTGCCTTGTAAGGAACCTTGGCAAGGAGGATTCGGATTTTAAAGCAGGTTATGAGGCCTTAAAGATATTTGACGAGATAATCACTACAACTGCGAGGGTTAAGGAAAATCAACTGTTGACCGATAAAATATAGGAGGGATTCAATTTTGCAGGAAATCAGGGAAAACATAGATAGCATATACCGCAGCATCAGGAATATATGCGGGAGCTCGGGCAAGGACCCTGAGAGCATCACTTTGATTGCTGTGACGAAAACTATAGATCCTCCGCGTATAAACTACGCTGTGGAGCAT
>JAEXXN010000152.1 GCA_023405875.1 Bacillota bacterium
TACCCTGAAGGAGGAGCGGTGGCTTAAGGACAGGGATATACTCATTGCCAAGGTCAAGGAAATGGGAGCAGATATAATTGTCCAGAATGCAAACAATGATGACCAGGACCAGTTGAAACAGGTGAAATATCTGCTGGAGCAGAATATCGACGTACTGATAATAGTGCCTAATGATCTGGAGAAAGCTGCCAGCGCTGTGGAAATGGCAAAAAGACAGGGGGTAAAGGTAATATCCTATGACCGTCTGGTGTTGAAATCCAATGCAGACCTGTATATATCCTTCGATAATGAAAAGGTGGGAGAGTATATGGCGGAGCATATCCTGGAAAAGATAAACAGCAAAGGCAATATACTTATAGTAAATGGCGACAAAAGGGACCACAACACCAAAATTATAAAGCAGGGTTATGACATGGTATTGAGCGACAGACTGAAGACCGGCGGCATTAATGTCATAGCAGAGGAATGGGCGGATAACTGGATGAAGGAGTATGCCTTTGATGTAACGGTAAAAGCAATACAGGAAGGCATGCAGGTCGACGGGGTTATAGCAGGAAATGACAGCCTGGCTGAGGGGGCGATTGAGGCTCTTTCGGAGCACAGGCTTGCAGGCAAGGTTTATGTGGTCGGACAGGATGCGGACCTTTCCGCATGCCAGCGGATAGTAGAGGGAACACAGCTTATGACGGTATACAAGCCGATAGAAAAGCTGGCGGGTGAAACGGCCAGACTGGCGGTAATGCTGGCAAAAGGGGAGAATCTGGAAATCAAAAAAACGGTTTATGACGGCAGGTTCGACATCCCATACTTTGAGCTTGAACCGACAGCTGTTGACAAGAGCAATATTGACAGTACCATTATCAAGGACGGCTTTCACATGAGGGAAGAAATATATAGAAATTAGTGGGGAGGATCACTATGAGAGAGATAAAGGTTCTTTTTGCGGCTTCAGAAGCAGTACCCTTTGCAAAAACCGGAGGTCTGGCAGATGTATCAGGCACCTTGCCGAGAGAGCTTGTAAAGCTTGGCGCAGATGTAAGGCTTATTATACCCAAGTATAAATCCATCCCTCAAAGCTATGTGGACAAAATGGAATACATAGGCTATGTATATGTGGAGCTGTCCTGGAGGCATCAGTATTGTGCGGTGCTCAAGCTGGAGCATGAAGGAGTGACGTCATATTTTATAGATAATGAATACTATTTCAACCGGGATGCATTATACGGCCACTTTGATGAAGCAGAGCAGTTTGCCTTTTTCAGCAAGGCCTTGCTGAAGGTACTCCCGCTGATTGATTTCAAACCGGATATAATTCACTGCAATGACTGGCAGACAGGAGTAGTAAGCGCATTTTTGACGGCACATTTCGGCCATGAGGAGTATTATAAGGCTATAAGGACTGTCTATACGATCCATAATCTCAGATATCAGGGCATATTCCCCAAGGAGATCCTTGGAGACATACTCGGGATAGGCTGGGAATACTTCAAAGCAGATACCTTTGAATTCCATGACTGTGTGAATTACATGAAGGCAGGCATAGCCTTTTCAGATGTTATAACCACAGTAAGCAAGACCTATGCTGAAGAGATAAGGAACGATTTCTTCGGAGAAAACCTTAACGGCATAATAAACAAACGTGCAGACAGGCTTTTCGGAATAATTAACGGGATAGATTACCAGGAAAATGATCCTGCAACAGATAAAAGGATATTTGAAAGCTTCAGCTCCGGGAACCTTGAAGGAAAGCTTCAGAACAAGCTTATGCTCCAGCAGAGCCTTGGGCTTCCCCAAAGCAAGGAGGTTCCGCTTATAGGCATTGTATCAAGGCTGGTGGATCAGAAGGGCTTTGACCTGATCGCCCGTGTTTTTGAAGAGCTTCTCCAGTTGGATATCCAGCTGGCAGTACTGGGGACGGGAGACAACAGCTATGAAGAAATGTTTGAGCATGCGGCCTCCAGGTATCCCGGCAAGGTATCGGTAAACCTCAAGTATGACGGAGTACTGGCCCAGAGGATATATGCAGGAGCAGACATGTTCCTTATGCCGTCCCTTTACGAGCCCTGCGGACTGAGCCAACTGTTCAGCCTCAGATACGGAACGGTACCGATAGTACGTGAAACAGGGGGGCTCAATGATACCATAACCCCGTATAATGAATTTACAGCAGAAGGAACAGGCTTCACCTTTGCAAACTATAATGCCCACGAAATGCTGGATGCAATAAAGCGTGCAATCAGTGTTTTTGAAAATAAGGAAGTGTGGAGCAGTATCGTAAAGAACGGAATGGAACAGGACTTTTCCTGGAGCAAGTCCGCCCGGGAATATCTGGAGCTGTACCAAAGGCTCCTGGAGGAAAATAATTAGATAAATAAAAAGGGACTTGTGTGCCGCAAGTCTCTTTTTATTTAACCGTAGGGAACGACCCTCGTGTCGTTCCGTAAATGTATTACCCGGTTTTACAGTCCGGATACATCCGGCAGGGCATCAAAGCCTTTCTGCAGATCCTCATCTGAAGGTATATAATCAGACATTTTGCCGCTGCTGTACTGCATATATGCCTGCATGTCAAAGTAACCTGTACCTGTCAGGCCAAACAGAATGATCTTGGCTTCTCCTGTTTCCCTGCATTTCAAGGCCTCGTCTATGGCAGCGCGTATGGCGTGGGAGGATTCGGGAGCCGGGAGTATTGTTTCATATTTCGCAAATAAATTGGCCCCTTCAAAAACACTGGTTTGTTCTGCGGTACGGGCTTCATCCAGATATCCGTCATGATAAAGCTTGGAAAGCATAGGGCTCATGCCGTGATACCGCAGGCCTCCCGCATGGTTCGGCGAAGGAATGAACTCACAGCCGAGAGTGTACATTTTTGCCAGAGGGGTTACCCTTCCCGTATCACAGAAGTCGTAGGCATATCTGCCTCTGCTCAGTGACGGGCAGGAGGCGGGCTCTACAGCAATAAAATATGGATCAGCCTTGCCGGTAAGCTTATCCTGCATGAAGGGGGCAATAAGTCCGCCAAGGTTGGAGCCGCCGCCGGCACAGCCTATTATGATGTCAGGATACTCTCCTACCTTTTCCATGGCCAGCTTTGATTCAAGGCCGATGATCGACTGATGGAGCAGTACCTGGTTGAGGACAGACCCCAGCACATAGCGGCAATTTTGGGTTTTTACAGAGTGTTCAATGGCTTCGGATATGGCACAGCCAAGGCTGCCTCCTGTACCGGGATTACTGGCGAGAATAGCCCGGCCTACTTCGGTCAGGTCTGAAGGACTTGGAATGACCTTGGCTCCAAAGGTCTCCATTATAGATTTCCTGTAAGGCTTCTGCTCGGCGGATACCTTGACCATGTATACCGTCAGGGGCATATCGAAATATGCACAGGCTTCGGACAGGGCAGTACCCCATTGACCTGCACCGGTCACGGTGGTGAGGGAGGTAATTCCTTGTTTTTTTGCGTAATAGACCTGTGCAATGGCAGAATTAAGCTTGTGACTTCCGGAGGTATTGTTGCCTTCGAATTTGTAATATATCCTTGCGGGCGTATCAAGGGCTTTTTCCAGATTATAGGCACGGCACAGAGGCGAGGGACGATAGAGCTTATAGAACTCCAGCACCTCTCCGGGAATATCCACATATCTGGTCTTGCTGTCCATTTCCTGCTTTGCAAGCTCTTCACAGAATACCGGATAAAGCTCCTCCAGCTTTGCGGGCTTCAGGGTACCCGGATTTAAATAAGGCTCATGATTTTCCCTCATATCTGCTCTTAGATTATACCATTGACGGGGAATCTCCTTTTCGGATAAATAGACTCTGTAAGGTACTTTACTCATTTTTCTTCAGCTCCTTTCATTTTTTTAAGCATATAAAAAAGCCCTTGCCCCCATAAAGGGACAAGAGCTTATACTCCTGCGATACCACCCGCATTGGTGAAAAACACCCACTTATTCCATATACAATAATATACGCTCCCTTTATAACAGGTGGAGTTCCCGTCAGTTACTACTCGGAAGGACCTTTCGTACTGCCCTCATAAGTCCATTCAACCAAGCGCCTGCTATCGCATCTCACCAACTGCGACTCTCTTGGAACATACAGCTTAGTCTACTATTCTTATTCATCGGTTTGAATATTACTAATTATATTAAAACCAAAATATTGTTTTGTCAATAAAAATTTTAAAGCCCACCAGGAAGATAGGCGGGCTTAAGGTAGTAACCGTGTTTTACTGTTACAATGCTGGTGGACCGTTGAAACCGAATGTTCTTCCAAAACCACCAAATGCGATTATCGCAAGAATGATGATGAAGAAGAAGCTGTTGTCTATACCCCAAGACGGACCTGCTGCAAGAAGTATGAACAATAGAAGCAGAAGCAGAAAACCGTTATTCTGGCAAAGACCTGCAAAAGGTGATACTGGTCCACCCGGCAGGCAGCCTGCTGCTGCTACACTAGGATTTACTGATCCATAACCATTAGCCATAATTCCACCTCCTTTCAGAAATACAGGTTGTTTACCCTTTCTTCAATAACATACTATGAACAAGCATGAGATTTGTTACACATATGCTTAAATATTGTCCGTATGGCAGTAAGGAGGAAAAGTACGGATATTACGGATATGTTGAAAAAGCAGCAGGTGCATATACCGGCTGATTAAGAGAAAATATAGAAAATTTCAAATTCGCTTGATATTACTTTAACAAGAAAGTATAATATAATTGTTAATATTTGCACAATGTCGACTTCGGCGGAAATAGGGTGATATTTTGAGTGAGGCAATTGAGTGTATCCGGAAAATGCTTGAAGAGCATGGCGTATCCCATACTTATCAGAGAGAAGAGATACTGGGTCTGTTTATAACAGCTCCGAAGCATTACAAGCCGGATGAGATATTCAAGCTTCTGAGGTGTAAGGGCATAGGTATAGCAACTGTTTATAGAACACTGGAAATGCTTAGGGAATGCGGGATCATCAAAGAATTGAGCGTAGGCAAGGAAAGATTCTATGAGCTTAAAAAGCAAGACGAGAAATATATATATGTGCACTTCAAATGCTGCAAATGCGGAACCTTTTATGACTATTACGACCTGGAAGCAGCACAGGAATATATTACGGCAGTTCATTCAATGGAAGAAAAGATGAATGTGAAGGTCAACGATGTCAATATAACTGTGTACGGATTATGTGAAAACTGCATAGAATAGAAAAGTTCTTTAATCTGGGAAATATAACCCCGGATTGTTTTTTTTTGATTTTTTACAGAATTTTTGGGATACTTAATATAGAAGTTCAATTGATAAGGATAGTGAATTCATGAAGGAATACTATGTTGATCTGCACGTACATATCGGGCGTTCTTCCCAGGGAAGGGAAGTGAAGAAGGCGACTGCTTCAGACCTGACCTTTGAAAATATTGCCTATGAGGCGTATTACAGGAAGGGAATAGATGTCATAGGAGTGGTGGATTGCATCTCTCCATACATTGTTGAGGACATTGAGTCACTGCTGGCTAAAGGAGAGATACGCGAGAAGGCAGGGGGAGGTATGGATTACCGGGGAGGCCTGACTCTGCTTCTGGGAGGAGAAATAGAAACCCATGAAGCTAAAGGCTGCAGTGCGCATTCCCTTTGCTTCTTTTCAACCCTGAGCCGGCTGAAGGCTTTCTCAGGAGAGCTTTCAAAGCACGTGAAAAACATGAGGAGCTGCAGTTATATGAGCCGCTTGAGCGGACAGGAGCTTTTTGACCTTGTGGATGCTCATGAGGGGATATATATTCCGGCCCATGTCTTTTCTCCCCATAAAAGCTTCTATGGAAATTGCTGCAGGTCTCTGCATGAAATATTCAATGACAGCTCCTTTTCCAGGATACCTTGCGTTGAGCTGGGATTAAGTGCCGATGCGGAAATGGCAAGCTTGCTGGGGGAACTGGCAGACAAGACCTTTATCAGTAATTCAGATGCACATTCGCTTATGAAGATGGGACGGGAATACAACATTTTTCAAATGAATGAGCCCAGCTTTGAGGAATTGGAAATGGCCCTGAAAAGCAAAGAGGGGAGAGGGGTGAAGGCCAACTACGGATTGGATCCCAGATTGGGGAAATATCATAGAAGCTTTTGCATCACCTGCAACAATGTAATTGAAGGCGCCCCTCCTATTTTAAAATGCCCTGTTTCCGACAGGCATCCTGTTGTTGTCGGCGTAAAGGACAGGATAGAAGAGATCAAGGACAGGAAGATACCTGATACCGCAAGCCATGCACCTTATCATTACCAGGTACCCCTGGAGTTTTTGCCCGGAGTCGGCCCCAAAACCATTGACAAGCTAATAGAGCACTTCGGCAATGAGATGAACGTGCTGCACAAGTCAACACCGGAGGAGCTGAGAGGTGTGGTAAAGGACAGTGTTGCGGAAAGTATAATACTTGCCAGGGAAGGCAGGATAGGAATAGGTGCAGGAGGCGGAGGAATATACGGAAGGGTGGAGGCATAAGCAGAAGGAGGATATATGGAGAAAAAGGGCAGAGAATTTTATCAGAAAAGGAGAATGGAGCTTTTCAGAGAACTGGTCAAGATATTATGGAACGGAGGCGGCACAAGGGAAGTCGGTGAGCTGACCGCAAGACTGATAAAGAACGGCAGATATAAAAATTCAGAAGAGGGGTTGCTGAAAAAGCAGATAGATATTTCTCTGGGACTGGATCCGGAGAAAACAAGCGCGGAGTTTTCAGCAGACATAGATGCCGCCTTTAATCTGGGACAAGTGCAAAAGCCCCTTGTGGCTGTTATGGATGAATTATGCGATATATGCAGGCTGGAAAACAATGATAAACCGTGCAAAGGAAGCTGCAGTCACGGGGCAGCAGCTTATGACGATGAAAAGGGTGTAAGGATAGACCATGACAAATGCCTGAGTTGCGGCGGCTGCATACCTGAATGTCCCTTGGATGCTATTGTGGACAAGATCGAATTCGTTCCCATTATAAAACACCTTAAGGATAAAAAAAGGAAGGTATATGCAATCATGGCTCCGGTCTTTATAGGCCAGTTCGGAGATAAAATCAGGGCGGGTCAGGTCAGAAGTGCGCTGAAATACATGGGCTTCAGGGATATGATAGAGGTGGCCATCCTTGCAGACCTGCTTACGCTGAGAGAAGCATACGAATTTGAAAAGCTGGTCCATACAAAGGAGGACTATCTGATAACCAGTTGCTGCTGTCCTATATGGATGAATATGGTACAGAAGGGTTACCCTGAGCTGCTGGAGCATTTTTCCCCTGCGGTATCTCCGATGATAGCAACCGGAAGGGTGCTGAAGGAGCTGAATCCTGAGGCGGTGGTAGTGTTCATAGGGCCCTGCATAGCCAAGAAAAATGAAGCAAAGGATAAGGGCCTTGAGGGTGCGGTTGATTTTGTGCTTACCTTCAGAGAATTGGAGGAGATTTTTAAGGCAATGAACCTGGACCTTAATGCCATGGCTGATGATCACAAGGAGCAATCCTCTCTCGGGGGGAGGATATATGGAAGGACAGGCGGAGTAAGCAGCGCTGTGGAAATGGTGGTAAAGCGCCTCATGGGCGAAGGAGTTGATTTCCGTCCGGTGCAGGCAGACGGAGTAAAGGCATGCAAGGAGATCCTCGATAAACTGAAGGCCGGGGGGCTGGATGCCAACTTTATCGAGGGGATGGGCTGCAAGGGAGGCTGCGTAGGGGGACCCAGATCGATACTGCCTGTAGAAAAGGCGGCTGAAGAGCTGAATGGTTACGGCGAAGAGTCGCTATTCAAAAATCCCCTTGATAATGAAAGGATCGCAGCAATTATGGAAAAGACAGGCATCAAGGACGCGGAGGATATTGTAGCGGGAAAAGGCCATATACTGTTTGGACGGGATATATAATTGGGGCAATAGGCAAGGGCGATGGGTTAGAGTAGATATAATAGCCTGCAAGCCGTACTTGGGCCAAGGAGAGCATGCCCCACATTAAATTATAGGTTTTGGTTTGATTTTATAAAATGATAGTCCTATAATATTACTTGTAGGCACAGATATATCTAATATTTTACTTATATATTTCGCGAAAAACATTTTACAATACTAATTCAAGTTTCGCGTAAATATTTCCTTGATTTCATAGAATTCGCGCTATACCCCAACGTAATGGCTTAAGCGCGTTCTATATAAGCTGAATATGAGAAAGGGTGTTAACATGGACAGACTTAGAAATTCCAAGTGCAGTGAGGTTTTCAGATATTTCGAGGAGATATCCGCAATTCCGAGAGGCTCAGGAAACGAAAAGCAAATAAGCGATCATATGGTGGAATTTGCAAAGCAGCATGGGTTGGAGGTGATCCAGGACAAGGCAATGAACGTAATCATCAAGAAGCCTGCGACCCCGGGCTATGAAAACGTTCCGACCGTGATACTCCAGGGCCATCTGGATATGGTAAATGAAAAAAATAAAGGCACAGTGCATGATTTTGAAAAGGATCCCATAAGGCTGAGAATCGTTGAGGACATGATTTATGCACAGGGAACCACCCTTGGAGCCGACAATGGGATTGCCCTTGCTTATTCTATGGCATTGCTTGCTTCAAAGGATATACCGCATCCTGCTCTTGAGGTGCTGTTTACCTCTGATGAGGAAAATACGATGAGCGGTGCTCCTGCGGTGGATGCAAGCAAGCTGCACGGAAGAATATTGATAAACCTGGATTCCGAGGAGGAAGGAAAATTCCTGGTCAGCAGTGCCGGAGGCCTGAAAGCAAAGCTGGTAATACCGGTAAA
>JAEXXN010000539.1 GCA_023405875.1 Bacillota bacterium
GCCTCCACCTGGTCAATGAAACCCATATCAAGCATTTTGTCCGCTTCATCAATTACCAGATATTTTATTTCATCCAATACAAGGTTCTGACGCTCGATATGATCAAAGGCCCTCCCCGGAGTACCTACTACCACATGGACCCTCTGTCTCAGCTCCCTCTTCTGCAGCTCCAGCGGCTGCTTGCCGTATACCGCGGCACATCTTATCCGGCGGAACCTGCCCAGGTGTGCAAAATCCTCTTTTACCTGCACCGCCAGCTCCCTGGTCGGAGTGAGCACAAGCACTTGGGGATATCGCTTCTCCAGCTCCAGCTTTTCACATAGGGGTATTGCAAAGGCAGCCGTTTTGCCGCTTCCGGTCTGGGCTTTCACTATCAGGTCTGTATTTTTGAACACCATGGGCATGACCTTCTCCTGAACCTCCGTAGGACTGTCATAGCCCAGCTTTTTCAATGCCTTCAGAGTTTCCTGGCTTAGTCCGTAATGCCCGAAATCCTTATTATTTACCATATCATAATCTCCTGATTCCTTTGTAATTGCTTTATTTTGCCCGATTGCAAAAAAACCACCAGCACTTATAAGCACTGATGGTCGTATCAACTCCGCATTTGTATCAAGCTCCATTTGTTGTGTCAATAAACACTAATACCTGGATATGATCGCCAAATGCTCCGGAGATATCTCAGGGCACACCGTCAATATGTTATCTGCAATATAGTCAATATTATCATCATTTATCTGCTTCCCTCTGATATCTCCTTCAAGAACCAGCTCTTCACCCTCAAGAGAATTATATATGCTGCTTACGATTGATGCCTGCATTATATCATCATTTTCAAGGCAGCTTTGTGAGAAATACAACTGTCCCTCATATACTATGAATTGTCCGAAGGCGTATTCCTTCTGGGGGGCTGATGAATCATCCTGAGGGCTGCATTTGTATTTGGTATGCTCTATATGCTTCAGATCGAGTACATAGCTCTCATCCCTCCTGGTCAGGACGCACCTTTCTCCCAGTTCAAGCAGCCTTTGCCTGATATGCTTGGAGAATTCTCCACCCAGCTCAGTAATGAACTGCTTCATTGATACAGTTCTTTTCATCCTATAAATCTTTTTCAACTCCGATATTCTCCTTTTCCCAGTACTTCCACCAACTCTCCGGCCATTGGTCCCAGGTTTGTTACAAGACAACACCACCTTTAAAAGGTGGTGTACATCTGCATGTTAATGGCCGAATAATTCTACACCTATTGTTATTATAACATAGGTGCAATCCGCCAATCGGATTGCTTCACACCGTTTTAATAAATGTATATAAGATAAAACCGTGAGGTTTTATTTCTCTATTTACATTTATTATAACACAATATAAGAAAATTATCCGATTTTTCTTGATTTTGCTAAAAACCTCAACAATGCCCTACAGCATGCTGTCTTCCCAGCCCTCGGGAGCATCGATTCCCAAAAGGTCTGTAATAGTAGCCGCAACATTTGCAAGTCCGTAGCTCCCCGGCTTTATCTCATGCTTCTGCTGTTTATCGTAAATTATAAAGGGAACGGGGCTCAAGGTATGGCTGGTCTTTGCCTTAATTGCTCCGCCCTTGGAGCTCTCGAACATTTCATCTGCATTGCCGTGATCCGCTGTTACTACAAGTATGGCTCCCGCACCTTCAACAGCCTTAAGCACCCTTGCAAGGCACAAGTCCACTGCCTCCACTGCGATCTTGGTAGCATTGAAGCTGCCTGTATGGCCTACCATGTCGCCGTTGGGATAATTGATCCTTAAAAAATCATATTCGCCGGAGCTTAATGCAGCAATGAGCTTATCAGTAACTTCTGCCGCTTTCATCCAGGGACGTTCATCAAAGGATACCCTGTCGGAGGGCACTTCTTCAAAGGTCTCAAGCTTATCATCGAATTTCTCGCTTCTGTTCCCATTCCAGAAATATGTCACATGCCCGAATTTCTGTGTCTCAGAAGCGGCATACTGCCTTATCCCATGCTTGGCCAGATGCTCGGACATTGTATTCCTTATATCCGGAGGCGTTACCAGAAAGTTCTCCGGAAGCTTAAGGTCGCCGTCATACTGGAGTATTCCGCAGTACATTACCTTAGGCCTTGGGCCTCTGTCAAATTTGGTGAAATCCTCATTATCAAAGGCCATACTTATTTCAATTGCCCTGTCTCCCCTGAAATTAAAGAGCACAACACTGTCATTGTCATTGATCGTCCCCACAGGGGCTCCGTTTTCTGCTACCACAAAGGGGGGCAGATCCTGGTCTATCACTCCCGGAAGCTCTTGTCTGTAAGCGGTTATTGCGGCACTGGCCGTGTCAAATTGCCTTCCCTTCCCCAATACGTGGGTATCCCAGCCAAGCCTCACCATATCCCAATTAGCCTCGTATCTGTCCATGGTGATCTTCATCCTGCCGCCTCCGCTGGCTATTCTTCCGTCAAAGCTGTCGTCGTTCAGCTCTTTGAGTACTTTTTCAAGCTTTTCTATATATTCCAGTGCGGATGTAGCCAATACATCCCTTCCATCAAGCAGTGCATGGACACGCACTCTCTTTACGCCGTCACGTTTGGCTCTTATGATCATTGAAATCAGGTGAGTGATATTTGAGTGTACATTGCCATCCGACAAGAGTCCTATAAAATGCAGGGTAGAACTGTTGTCTACGCAATTGTTCATAACTTTGAGCCATGTATCGGAACTATACATTTTCCCGTTCTCTATCGATTCATTTACCAGCTTTGCGCCCTGACTGTAAATCTGTCCGCAGCCCAGCGCATTATGCCCTACCTCGGAGTTTCCCATATCCTCATCGGATGGCAGGCCTACAGCTGTTCCGTGTGCCTTTATCAGTGCATAGGGGCTGTGTCCCATGAGCATATCAAGAGTCGGCGTATGCGCAGCCTTGACTGCATTGCCCTTTTCATTTTCACTTATCCCTACGCCATCCATTATTACCAGTACAACAGGTCTTTTATCCATAAAACTCACTCCGTCCTTTTCTGTATACCGGGACATTTTCTGACTATCCGGTACGATTAACCTAGGGTAATTATATTAATTTTCCCCTGTACTGTCAATAAAATGCACCGTACGGTACCAACAGTATATTTATACTGAGGCCGTCCTGTAGTAGTTAACGATCAGGTCATCCAGCTTCCTGCTTACCTCCAGTATTTCATTATATTCATAGATCTCCAGCTCTATCATTGTGTTGAGCAATTCTCTTAATTTTTCTATTTCCATTATATATCCTTAACCATTCCTATATTTTGAATTTCTACGCCAAAGCTTGCAATTCTTTGGCCCCTTGTGTATTCTTTTCAACCATTTGCATATTCCATTTATCATTCACCAGGGAATCGGTGATTGCTTCCTCCGGCATGGGCTTGCTGAACAGATAGCCTTGAATACTGTCGCACTTGCTTCTTATAAGGTACTCCAGTTGCTCTCTTGTTTCTACCCCTTCCGCAACAACCTTCAGCCCCATAGTCCTTCCCATCCTCACTATCAGGTTTGCCATGGATTTATGCTTTCCTCCCGAGCTGATTGTATCTATGAAGGACTTGTCGATCTTAAGGGTGGATATCGGAAGCTGTCTCAAGTAATTCAGAGAAGAGTAACCCTTGCCGAAATCGTCCAGGGCCACACGCACACCTTTACTGTGCAGCGCCG
>JAEXXN010000546.1 GCA_023405875.1 Bacillota bacterium
GTTGAAGTCACTGTATATGACAATCCCGACGAGAAGATAATCGACAAGGTATTTGAGAGAATAGCCGAAATAGAAAACAAAATGACGATAAATAATGCCGATACCAGCGAAATCATAGCGCTTAACAATGCTTCCGGCAAAAACGAAGTAGTATTGAGCCCCGATACCTTCTATGTGGTAGAAAAAGGAAGACAGTACTCCCAAGAGGCAAAGGGAGTTTTTGATATAACAATAGGCCCTGTGGTGAAAGCCTGGAATATCGGCACCGAGTATGCCGCGATCCCTGATGAGGACAAATTGGCAGAAGCTATGAAGCTGGTGGGATATGACAGGCTTATCCTCAATAAGGATAAGTACACCGCCAAGCTGGAGGACCCGGGCATGAAGGTGGACCTTGGTGCCATTGCAAAGGGCTACGCTGCCGATGAGGCAGCCAGGATACTGAAGGAAAACGGAGTAAACCACGCTATTATCAACCTGGGCGGAAATGTAATGACTATAGGCGGAAATCCCAAAGGAACCCCCTGGAGGATAGCTATTCAGGACCCTTTCAATCCCAGAGGGGAATTTATCGGAGTAGTTGAAGTCACAAATAAAACAGTAGTGACCTCGGGTATCTATGAAAGGTTTTTTGAGGTAAACGGAAAGAGATATCATCACATACTGAATCCCTTTACCGGCTATCCGGCTGAAAACAATCTGTACAGCGTATCAATAATTACTGATAAATCCATTGATGGGGACGGGTTGTCGACCACTCCGCTGCTCCTGGGGCTGGAGGAAGGAATGAAGATGCTCGAGAGTATGGAAAACGCTGAGGCTGTATTCATAACTGCCGACAAAAAGGTCTATGCCACCTCCGGGCTTAAGGATATCTTTACCATTACCAATTCAGAATTCAAGCTGGAAAATTAGTGCCTAATCCGGCGGGGTTATAAAGTATAGCACCGGATGAGGCACTGGTACAATGCAAAGGAGATTTTATAATGGGAAATCCTGCAATCGATAAAATATTAAAAAAGCTGGGACAGGAGGACCTGCTGGATACCCTGGTCCGTAAGCTTACCCCCGACCAGTTGAATTCGCTGCTGCTGGAGGTGTACAAGCTGAAGACGGAAGAGCTTTCGCCCGCCGAATTACTGAAGGGGTATATTTCCAACCGCTTTGTCCAGCCTGCAACAACCAACCCTATGGAGTCCCTGCAGTTGGAAACGGATATTTACAGAATCGCAGAAGCCTATTCCTTCATTCCTATTGAGCTGTCTCCTGTTGCACAGTTAGGTACCTGCTCGGTCATTGCCACCGTCAATCAGAATAAGGTTTTATCCTCTCTGCGGGGTACCGAGGTAATGGCGGATGCTACCAATGCTCTTGCCTTGCATATATGCAGCCTGAGAAAGGAAGACAATGCCCCGCTGCAGTTTTGTACCTCACACCGTCTTATAAGAGCGCAAAGATTCGATACCCCGGGCTTCAGCGCCCACTTCAGGATCTTCTGCATGGTCAGTTCGGCAAGGGATACCGGCTCCTACGGCTTTGAGAAGCAATATATCCTGAAGCACGTGATGACTTATAAAGAAATATTCGAGCAGCTGTTCCATATAGATCAGATCAAAGTAAAGCTGATCAAGTCGGGAGGATATACCGATCCCGAAGGGCTTGCAGCAAAAATAACCGAGCATATCTGGGACAATATCCCGGGAATATGCATTTATACCGAGGAGCTCAGAAAAGAACAGGACAACCGTTATTACAAAGGACTTCAATTTAAAATCCTTATAGGCATCAACGGCAGTGAATATGAAATAGCCGACGGCGGATTTGTGGATTGGTCCCAGAAGCTTTTGGGCAATAAGAAGGAACGCATGCTTATAAGCGGAATGGGTGTAGATTATATAAAAAGCTTAACGAAATAACCAAAGGGGACAAGAAGTATAAACCCAAGGCTTCCTTGTCCCGTTGTTTTTACAGGCAGGCCAGCGACTGCTCCAGGTCGTCGATAATGTCCTCCGCATTTTCCAGGCCTATGGATATACGGACCATACTCTCCGTCAACCCGAACTGCTCAAGCTGCTCCCTGGGATATCCCCTGTGGGTCATGGCAGCAGGAACTTCAATAAGGCTTTCACAATCCCCCAGGCTCACTGCAATTTTTGCCAGCTTCATGTTGTCTACAAGTTTTTTTGCCACATCAATGCCGCCATCCACTTCAAAGCTGATCATGGCTCCAAAGCCGCTCATCTGTTCCTTTGCAACAGAGTATCCCCTGAAGCTTTCCAGTCCCGGGTACATGACTTCTTTTACCCTTGAATGCCTGTTTAAATAGGCTGCGACCTGCAAGGCATTTATTTCATGCTGGCGCATCCTTACTCCTAGTGTTTTGATACCCCGGAGCAGCAGCCAGGCGTTAAAGGGGCTCATTACTCCTCCGAACTCACTCATATAATCAAACTTCAATTCATGGATATAAGCTGCATCCTTTGACACAGCCACTCCGCCAATTGCATCCCCATGTCCGCACAGATATTTTGTGGTACTGTGAACAACCACATCGGCACCCAGGCTTAAAGGCTTCTGAAAAAACGGAGTGGCAAAGGTGTTGTCGATAACTACCTTTGCATTTCTGCTTCGGGCTATTTCCACAACCCGTCTGATATCGATCA
>JAEXXN010000577.1 GCA_023405875.1 Bacillota bacterium
GGCAAGCCTGAGTGCCGACCTGGATGTGGCAAAGGGTCAGCTGGCTGCATCCACCTATATGGCAATGGGAATAAAACCACATATTGTCCATGTGGTTGGTTTCAGTGAGGCAGATCATGCAGCAGGCCCGGAGGATGTAATAGAAAGCACAAAGATAGTCAGGGGCACTATCCGTTCTACTCTGGAGGGTATGGCAGATATGAGCCGTGACAGCATGGTCATGGAAAGAAAGCAGGAGCTGATCGGAGAAGCACGGCTGCTGCTTGATACCATAAAAAATTTGTATCCCGAAAGCAGTGATCCATGGAGTGATCCTGCCGTACTGGAGGATATTATCAAGCAAGGGATCATCGATGCTCCGCACCTTAGGAATAATCCGAATGCCAAAGGCACTCTGGAGACCAGAATAGTGAACGGCAGATGCATGGCATATTCAAGAAGCCTCGGCAGAGTTGTTACAGAAAAGGAAAGGCTGGAAGAATTATTGAACTCCAAGGAGTACGTCACTATTTCCGCATGATCCTGATAATTTACATTAATTTGAAGTTAATGTAAATAAAATGTAAGAAAGGCTTCTATTAAAGCATTTTAACAATCAAGGAAGCCTTTCTTGAAACTCATGAACGGGAAATGGCACACTAAGGTAATTTATATTTCCCTATTCGTTATAAAAAGTATTAACTGGATAAAATTTTTGGTTGTAATTTTTATACAATTAGAATATAATATTTATATAATTCCAAAATGCATATACTCAATCGATCGCTGAATCCCTGGAAGCAGGGAACGGGGGAACCAACAAATGGGGTGAATCCTGCTAAGGCAGGTAGGGTCAACTTCTTTCGATCCGAATCCGTCAGCTAACCTCGCAAGCGTGGGAAGAGGAGGACTGGGTGTAATTTGTATAATTGCAGCCGTGGTTTGCTCCACGGTTTTTTGTTACCCTAAAACAGATTACAGCACCCGGGACTTCCTTTACAAAAAAAGGAGGGATTGAAATGTCGGCAGAAATCAGATCTTACAGTTCTATAAATCCATATCATCTTAAGAAGCTTCTTAGGGTCAGAAAGGCCGAAGCATGCGATATAGATGAAATATTTGATGTTGCAGCGTCAGTAGGTACGGCGGATAAGGTAGCTGAGCAGGGCTTCCTTGTAGATGATTATTTATCAAAGCCTGGCTATTACAAAAGGAAAATAAAGAATCGGATCAAAAATCTTGAGCATTTTTATGTAGCTGAATACGACAAGGTTTATGGCTTTATGATAGCCTATACCAAAGAAGAATGGTTGAAGGACAATCCGGATTGGATAAGCGACATATTCTGGAATCCTGATTTTGATAAAAGCTGGACAGATAGCTTTATTGTAGTTGACAAGACCGCAGTATTTGCAGACTTAACCGGAATGGGTATAGGAAGCCTTATTTACAAAAGACTTCTTGCGGATCTTGAGTTAAAGGGAATTGAGCATATATTTGCAGAAACCATTATCAGCCCTCAACCCAATTTTGCGTCGCTGCAGTTCAGAAAAAAGCAGAACTACAGCCTGGCAGGAGTCCGTTATGAAAGATACAACAACAATCTGTATACAGATTTGATCTATCATAAATCTGCTTTATAATTTGAAAAATTTTTTATAACCGAAAAATTTTCTATGATGTATTATAAGCGAAGGAAAGCTTTAAAAATAAGAGCACCCCGTAAAGGAGTGCTCTTATTTTTATCGGTATCAATATTATCTACCGGACATGCTTCTTTCAGCTGTCTCGATTAATCTTTTAACCATGTTTCCGCCTACTCTGCCTGCATCTCTTGCTGAAATGTCTCCGTTATAGCCTTCCTTTAAGTTGACTCCAACTTCGGAAGCTATTTCGAATTTCATCCTGTCAAGAGCAGCTGCTGCCTGAGGTACTACCTTCTGATTATTTCTTGCCATTTATATCACCTCCTGATATTATGTTGTACTGAAACGGAAATAATATTAGTGTTATATTATTGGAATTGTTCCATTTTTAGTGTGAATTTTCATGTTAACTGTCAGATATAAAAACCCGGGAAAAGATTGAATAAACCATTCTAATATGGGGTTTAAAGGGATATCATCTTGATAAACTGAAATTCTATGGTTTTCAAAATAGAAAAAAGCCCCAAAAAATATAGAAAGTAGGTGAAAGCTTTGATAGTTCACAGCTAAATCCCTACTTTTATTGTTTCCGAAATACTAAAATGTTATAATGTTCGTTTTTTTAAATAACATGTGCTATAAAATATTACATAAAAGCAATAAAAATTTAAGCTAACCTGGAATTAACGACAAAGCTATTGCCAGTATTGGATTCGCTTACTTTGAGAGCTTTGCCCAATATGGTTACTACAGCCTGGTCAGATCCTTTGATAACAATAGGATCATATTTTTTATTCAGAGAGTGAAGCTCTATACGATCTTCATATTTGAAAAACTTTTTACAAGTAGCAGAGTCGTCTACAAGGATGATTCCAATATCGCCATTTTCCAGTGCAGCCTGTTTTTTGACAAACAGTATTGATCCGTTGTGTATCTCCGGCTCCATGCTGTCACCTCTGACAACCAGGGCATAATCTATACTGGTGTTGTTTGCCGGCACGGGGATTAAATCCATGTACTCTGATTCTGCCCATATAGGAATGCCGGCTGCAACTTGCCCAAGCAATGGAATGCGCTTTTGGGATATATCAGCGTCATAAGCGGCAGCTTCTTCCTCCGAGATCAGATTACTCATTTGTTCTCTTTTCCGTTTCCTTTCGGCCTTAAAATTAATAAGCATTTCTATTTCTTCAATATCATCTGAAGCTAATTTCTTTAATTTGTTGACCAAATGCAATTCTGGTGAAGGCACATTATCATCAATTTTACATTCCATCAGCTTTGAATTTCCTTCAGCAAGATCTCTGGGACCTTTGCCTTCTCCCGTCAATATCCAGTCGGTGGAGACATTGAAATATTTAGAATATGCAATTAAGGTTTCAGCAGACGGATTGACAACACCATTTTCGTATTTGCTTATATTACCTCTTGCTATGCCTGTAGAATCAGCAACATCCTGTTGCTTGAGATTATGTGATTCTCTCAGATATTGTAGCCTCTCGCTTATATTATTCATACTTACACCTCGCAAGTTCTTTTTTACGCGCAGATAAATCATCTTACACATATTCTTCAAAATTACGCATAATTCTATTGACAATGCGTAAAATGGAACATATAATTAAATTAGATATAAATTTATATCAACTTGATTGTAACACAATAATTCCACCTTTTGTATATCATCAATTTTAAATTAAAGGATGTTTGTGTTACAGATCTCAGACAGCCTGTCAAAATCCACTCATATCAGGGTTGCGCTCTTGCAGCCGGTGGGAAGGAATAGGCGAGTAATAAAATCAAAAGTTTATGTGGAGGAGGGAGTTTATGAAAAAAGTGAATGAGCGTCTGGAGCAAATTAAAAAAAGTGTGATGAAATGTGAGGAAAGGCTTGTGGCTACCAGTGGAATAATTATCGGCATGAAGCTCTAGCTATGTATATCGGTAACTATAATGAGAATAGATGATGTTATTGACAAGCTGGATGAGATTCTTAAAGCTGAGGAAGAGTTATCTGATGTGCTTAACCATCATAAGGTTAACGGTATGC
>JAEXXN010000582.1 GCA_023405875.1 Bacillota bacterium
CCTGAAATGGTTGATGAAACAGTTATGGGATGTATACTCCAGGCCGGACAGGGTCAGGGTGTTGCAAGGCAGGTTGCGGTAAAAGCCGGGATACCTGTTGAAAAACCGGCATATACAATCAATATGATATGCGGTTCGGGCTTAAGGGCTGTACAGATTGCTGCCCAGCAGATAATATCCGGTGAAAGCGATGTTGTAATTGCAGGCGGTACTGAGAACATGAGCGCAGCTCCATACCTGCTCAGAAATGCAAGAACAGGCTACAGAATGGGACATGGAGAAATCGTTGATTCAATGATACATGACTCTCTTACTGATATATTCAATAATTACCATATGGGTGTTACTGCCGAAAACCTGGCGGAAAAATATAACATCTCCAGAGAAGAACAGGATGCATTTTCTGCATCAAGCCAGAACAAAGCCGAAGCTGCAATTAAGGAAGGCAAATTCAAGGATGAGATCGTACCTGTAGTTATACCTTCAAAGAAGGGCGATGTTGTTGTAGATACAGATGAGTTCCCAAGAGCCGGAGTTACGGCTGAAGCATTAGGAAAGCTGAGGCCTGCCTTTAAGAAGGACGGTACTGTAACAGCAGGCAATGCTTCCGGTATAAACGACGGAGCTGCTGCTTTGGTAATAATGGGAGCTGACAAGGCTAAAGAGCTCGGACTCACACCACTGGCGAAAATCGTAGGCTATGCTTCTGCAGGAGTGGACCCGAGTATAATGGGTATAGGGCCTGTACCTGCAGTAAAGAAAGCGTTGGAAAGGGCAAAGCTCACTGTTGAGGATATGGAGCTGATAGAGGCAAATGAAGCATTTGCAGCTCAGTCACTTGCTGTTGCAAAGGAACTGAACTTTGATATGAGCAAGGTAAATGTAAATGGCGGCGCTATTGCTCTCGGACACCCGGTAGGAGCATCCGGTGCAAGGATACTTATCACATTGCTTTATGAGATGAAGAGAAGAAATGCAAAGCATGGCCTTGCAACACTGTGCATCGGCGGCGGCATGGGAACTGCACTGATAGTGGAAATGTAAAAGGAGGAAGCTTACATGAGATTAAAAGATAAAGTAGCTATTGTTACCGGCTCCACAAAGGGGATCGGTAAGGAAACGGTAAAGACCTTTGCAAGAGAAGGCGCAAAGGTAGTAGTATGCGGTACACGGGAAAGCGCTGTAAATGAGGTTGTTGAAGAAATAAAGGCTACAGGGGCCGAGGTCATGGGCTTCAAGGTAGATGTAAGCAACAGGGCTCAGGTCAATGAAATGGCAGCAGCAGTAAAAAGCGCCTGGGGCAGGATCGATATCCTTGTAAACAATGCAGGTGTAACAGCCGATGCAATGCTTAAGAAAATGACAGAAGAGCAGTTTGACAAAGTAATAAATACCAATATGAAGGGCGTATTCAATTGCGCACAGGCAGTCCTTGAAACGATGACAGAGCAGGGAAGCGGTGTAATACTTAATGCCACATCAGTGGTAGGCTTATATGGAAATGTAGGTCAGACAAACTATGCTGCGGCAAAATGGGGCGTTATAGGAATGACAAAGACCTGGGCAAAGGAGCTTGGCAGAAAAGGCATAAGGGTAAATGCAGTTGCCCCCGGCTTTATAAAGACTCCGATGACCGATGCGGTACCGGAGAAGGTACTGGAAATGATGAAGGAAAAGGCGCCTCTGCAGAGGCTTGGAGAGCCGGAGGATATAGCAAATGCATACCTGTTCCTTGCATCTGATGAATCCAGCTTCATAACAGGAACAGTACTTTCTGTAGATGGTGGATTGGTAATAGGATAAAAAAACAGGGGCGATTCGTGAATCGCCCCTACATCCAGGAACGGTGAATACCGTTCCTTATTTATTTATCGGCATTGCCTCTATAGCTTCAGCAGTTGCTGCGGACACCTGGCTTGTTACCGGATTTTTTTCTACCTTGAGTAAGCTCACAAGCATTGCTGCCGTTTCTCCCCTTGTAAGCTCCAGAGCAGGCCCGAAGGTTTCGCCGGTTGTGTCAACGAGACCCAATGCAGCTGCAATTGCAGCATAGCCTTTGTTCTCAGCGGTTATAGCTGAGGCATCCTTAAGGTTCAGGTCGAATATCCCGCCCAGCTCTGCAACAAAGCCTGCGCCCAATGCTTTCACCATCATTTTTGAAGCTTCCATTCTTGTAACAGAGGCTTCCGGTTTTTTGTCCTTCTTAGCCATTATGCCCTGCTGTACGGCATTTTCATAATAGCCGTCATATTCACTGCTGTCGCTTGATGCGTAAGGTACAGGATAGTATACAGGCTGTACCGACTTCATAAGAAGCTTTACAAAATCTTTCTGAAGCACCTTTGAGTCGGGATTGAACTTGCCGTCCGCTGAATCAAGGATTCCAAGCTCAATCAGAAGCTGTATATCCTTTTCATATTTGTGGCCTGCTATATCTGTGAAGGAAACCTTACCGGGCTCCTGTACGGGTTTCCCGCTGTAGTCCACGAATTTTCCGCTCTTTGCATCCATCATGCCGTTTAAATTATCCAGCATATATGCAAGCTTTATAACGGGGCTTTCATTATTTGGTTCATAATTGTATATTCTTGCATATTTAAGCTTCAGATCATGCTTTGCATAGATTATTTTGTAGGCGTCCTCCAGGCTCATTGTACCTGTTGCAGCCGGGAAATCATAGTCCTGCCAGTTCATATAGAAGCTTGTTACCTTGCCGGTATAAGCGCTTACAGTTACATTCAGGCTGTTGAAGGGAGCAGAGATCCCGTTTTCCTTCCTGATGTAGTTCAGGCTGTAGCTGCTTGGATTGATGCTGCTCACATAGACATCATAATACTGCTCCCTGTATTCGGAGGACTTGAATTTATCAGGCTGTATCTCCTTGAGGAATTTTTCCGCAATTTCTCTGCTTTGTTCCTTGGTATACTTTGAAGGCCCATTGGGCTTGTATTCGTTTTCGCTGTTGCTGATACTGAAATTCTTGACTTCGCCGGTAATGGCGTCAACTGCGCCGTACAGATAGCTGTAGGTGTTGGTGTCTTTATCGGTGTAGCTCCAGCTGAAGCTCCATGCCGCATTTTCTCCGTTAGCACCGCCATAAAGGCTTGAGTTGTCCATTTTGTACCTGCTGTCCACAGCCAGATATTTCATAAGCAATTCCATTGCTTTTTCCTTGCTTATATATTTGCTGGAATCTTCAATTACCTTCTGTTCCTGCGGTGTGGGTATATAACCTCCCATATCGGCGCTGGCAGCGTATTTTTCCTGTACACCGTACGTTGGAATATAGTACGGCTGCTTTATTATTTCGCCGGTGATGGCATCAATATGATTATTGGCATTTTTCTGAGTATAGACCAATATAAGCGCAGGGTCTCCAGCAGGCTTCGGATAGATCATCTGATAAGCAAGCTCAAAGCCAAGCTTTTCTTCGTAGATTTTCTTTGCCGCATCGGGAGCGATAGCATTTTTTGAATCCGGAATCGGTATCACGGTATCCCAGTCAAGGTTGAAATATCTGACCTTGAGGGTATTCTTGTCTATTTGCACCTGAATGCCGTTATCCTGGAAGTCGATTCCGTTTATCTTTCTTATATAGTAGAAGCCGTAGATATCATTGCTGTAAACAGGACGGTAAAGGTTACTCTGATATTCATCCATAAGCTCTGCAGTCTTCAGCTTGTCGGGATGAAGCTTTTTTACCAGCTCCTCGGCTACCTTTAAAGCCTCTTCTCTGGTGTGCTTCGGTATTTTTCCCGTCTGAACGGGAGTATTCTCCCACTGGTTCATGTTGATTATTTCTCCGGTTGCTGCATCCACTGTAACGTTTATGCCTGAGCCGTTTCCGGATTTGGAGTTCCAGTTCAGATACCAGAGCTTCCTGCCGTACTTTGTTTCAGAATAGCTGCTGGTGAAGTCATGATTTGCAGCATCGAAGCCAAAGGCAGTCTTGGCAATCTCTATTGCCTGCTTAAGCTCAACACTGCTGTTTTCTGCAGCAGCTACGGGGCCTGTGAGCATCATACCGCACAATACCGCTGTCAGGGTTATTATTGATATTATTCTTTTCATACTGATCTTCCTTTCATTTGGTTTTAATAGGATATGTACTTATTTTCACATATAATCCTTTGACTGCCATGTATTAATAAAAGTTCCAGGTCAAAGGGGTAAAATATTTAGAAGAGACTTCAATGCGAAGCCTCCTCAGTTTTTACCGAATCAGCCACAAGCCTGTTGATGGCTTTCAGCTCATCCCTGGTCAGATTTCTCCATTTCCCCTCGGGAAGTGAGCCGAGGGTCACGTTCATTATCCTTATCCTCCTGAGCTTAACCACTTCATAGCCGAATACCTCGCACATCCTTCTTATCTGGCGGTTCATACCCTCCGTGAGTATTATCCTGAATACATATTTGGATATCTGGGAAGCCTTGCACTTCTTTGTGACTGTTCCCAGTATGGGTACGCCCTTTGCCAGGGCTTCGACAAAGCCCTCGGTTATTGGCTTGTTGACAGTCACGATGTATTCCTTTTCATGGTTGTTGCCTGCTCTTAGTATCTTGTTGACAATATCACCGTCGCTTGTAAGGAAAATGAGTCCTTCCGACTCCTTGTCCAGCCTCCCTATGGGGAATATCCTCCTGGGATAGTCTATATAGTCGATGATATTGTTCTTTTCCTTTTTATCAGTGGTGCATACTATTCCGGCAGGCTTGTTGAAGGCCAGATATACAGGAGGGTCCTTGGGCTTAAGCGGCTTTCCTCCCAGCTTTACAGTGTCACCGGGATATACCTTGCTGCCCATTTCGGCTTTTGTGCCGTTTATAGTCACCCGCCCCTGTCTGATGAGCTCATCGGCTTCCCTTCTGGAGCACAGTCCCTTTTCGCTTATATATTTGTTTATCCGGATGCAGGCATTGCTGTTTGATTCTACCTGAGCTTTATTGCGCATTTTTAGTTTCCTCTCGATATATATAAATATAGGTATGGGGCACGAGGCGCGGGGGTTACGGTATCGCTTTGAAGTCTTTATAGCCTCGCATCCCGCACCTGTATTTATATATATTTTACTTTTATTTAGTAAATTAATCAATTTGTGTATAACCCTGAATAGATAACCCGAAAATGTAAATAATTAGATATATAGGTAAAAGAACTCAAGAGTTCATTATATTCCCTGAAAAATTTCTGGAGGTGTGCATATGCGGAAAAGCGGGAACAACAAGGGCAAATTAAAGATCGCCGATGACAGCAAAACCCCTTCGGAGATATACAGCATCATCCTGCGGGGTGTTATTTGCACATTAAAAACAATTTTTTTGAACTACTATGTTTCGGAAAACATTGAAGCGCTGATGAAGTATATTAATGAAAAAAGGATAATAAGTGCAGAGGAATATAAAAGGCTTTTATATGAAGCAAAGGATTTTTATCCTGTAATAATCAGCGCTTTGTTTATAAATCCTATCAAGAAGCATACAAAAAATTTTAAAAGCATCAGGCTTGACGGCCAATCCAAGCAGGAGCTGTTCAATGAGCTTTTTGAGGAGCTCAGCAGCTTCTTCAATGACTGGCTGTGTGATGTTGAAGCGGACCCGCTGCTGTTCTACAGATTGGCAATATCCTACAGAAAGCCCTACAGTATTGAGCTTGCGGTAAAGCAGCAGCTTGCCAGCTTTTTTACTCCCATAGAGGAGCAGATACTGAGGCTTCAGATGACAGAGATCATTGCCATGTATGCTATTGAACAGGTTGCAATACACTTGGGACTTGCAGGCCTTGATTATATAGACTATGTAAAAGCACCGGAAAGCAGAGCTGAAAAGGAGAATGTATCGATACAATCCAGGGGAAATTGCTGAAAGCCTGCACAAAAGAGTGTGTTTCATATTGCTCCAATCCATGCCTCCTGTATAATAAAATTAGAGATACAAATTAAGTACATATTATACGGGGGAGCGTTATTATATGGATACAAGAAATTCCAACATCAGCAGTACCAGTCTGAAAATAAAAGGGCTTGTCCAGTTGGGCCTGTTGTCCGCCCTTACCTTTGTTGCTACCATGGCTATACATGTGCCCTCCTTTAACGGTGGAGTGATCCATCTGGGAGACAGTATGATCTTTCTTACAGCAGTCATTTTCGGCGGAAAGTACGCTGCCATATCCGGCGCAGTCGGAATGACCATGTTTGACATATTGTCGGGATATTCCATCTGGGCTCCTTATACCTTTGTAATAAAGGCCGTAATGGGCTTTATTGCAGGAAGCGTTGCATATATGGGCGGTTCAAAGGGTGAGAGCAATATAAAAAATGCAGTGGGAATGTTTTTGGCCGGCATCTGGATGATAATAGGATATTATTTTGCCGAGGTATTTATCAGCGGCAACCTGGTATCTCCAGTTGCAAGCATGACAGGAAACGTTATTCAGTTCGGAGCCGGCGCAGTTATAGCCTTTGTGATAATTGCAGGCATAAAGAAGACCAGATATTTCAACATATAGAAAAGCAGGGTCCATAAGTGCCGGGCACCACAGATATTGTGATGCCTGGCACTTTTTTCTCTTTTTTTGAAATAAGCCTGTAACCATTATAGTTTACATAATTGGTATAATGTTATGGGAGAGTGAAATAATGAAGAAAAATATAACAAGATTTTTTTTGTTGTTTTTGGCATTGGCCTTGATACTGAATATATGCCTGCCGTTGCTTGCTGCCGCAGAAGAGGCTGCATACAATGAAGACGCCCCTTTGCTGGACAAGCAGACAGCTAAAAACGAGCTGCTGTATATAGAGGACAGCTCGTACAGCTTCAAGGATCTGAATAAATACTGGGCTAAGGATGAGATCCTGGAGCTGAGCTATATGGGTATTATAAAGGGCTATGATGACGGAACAATGCAGCCTGACAGGACCATATCCAGGGAAGAATTCGTGGCTATGCTGGTCAGAGCGCTGGGCATCGAAACGGAAGATGAGTTTGAAAAAAGCTATGAGGATGTTACGGACAAGCATTGGAGCAATAAGTATATTACAGCGGCGAAGGAAAACGGGCTTTTGACGATTTTCAGCGGTTATTATTTCTATCCTTACAAGGAGATAACCAGGGAGGAAATGGCGGTCATAACCTCAAAAGCTGTTGAGAATGCTGAAAAAACAGAAGAAGAACGAAGCTTCAAGGATATACCTCAGTATTACAGGTTTGAGGAAGACATAAAGCGTGTAACTGCTTTGGGAATAATAACAGGGCTGCCTGACGGACGTTTTGATCCCAAGGGCAATGCCACAAGAGCACAGGCTGCGGCAGTAATAGGGAGGGTGCTGGGGACAAAGGAAGCATCAAAGGTGCCTGACGACGCCCAGCTTATATCAGCGGTTGAAGAATACGAAAATTATGTGTTGTCTTGTTTAAGCGGCAATGACCTGGAGCTTGGCGGGCCACTTTCTCTATCTGTAGGAAAAGAAGCAGGGCTGAATTCAAAAAGGTCTGAACAGCTTAAGCTCCAAAAGCTGCAAGGTTCAGTTACCGGAAAGCATTTGGAGAAGGGGAGCTTTGAAGTAGTAAGCAAATCCTCTTACCTTGCCGAGGTTGAGGCCTCCTATGAGCTGGTACTTGAAGAGGGCGATTTCAGGTATTCTGTGAATAAAACCTTCTATCTTATAAGGGCAGGGAATGATTGGAAGCTTTATAACAG
>JAEXXN010000616.1 GCA_023405875.1 Bacillota bacterium
CAACGCCTCCCAGCATGCCTCCGGAGGGAGAAGGCCTTATAAAGGCATTTTTCATCCTGGACAGGTTTTCCATACGGGTCTTGTCTCCCAAAATGCTTCCTCCGGTAACGGTACTGCTGGGATCCACCGCCAGCACAGCAACCTTGCAGCCCTTCCCGCAAAGATACATCCCCAACGCTTCAATAAAAGTGCTTTTCCCTGCTCCCGGAACCCCGGTGATTCCCACCCGTATGGATTTTCCCGTATAGGGCAGCAGCCTCTGGAGCAATTCCTGTGCCTGGTCGAAATGTCGGGGAGCATTGCTTTCAATAAGTGTTATCGCCCTTGCAATAATGGTCCGGTCATTATTCATGATCCCATTGAAGTAGTCATCCACGGTCAACTGCTTCCTTACGGCTGCATAGGGCACGGCATGTGTAACCGTTGCAGTATAGGACATCCCGTCATGTCCCCCTTCCACACCCTCCATAACCTTTGTGGCAAACCCGTCCCCTGCATTATCCGGAACCCATTCCGGTTTTCTGCTATTCTTCTCCATCATATTCTTTATACCCTAACCTTCTGTTAAGTTCCTTTATCACCTTTTCCGCACTGACGGTGATTACAGTACCCGGACCAAAAATCAGGGAAGCGCCATTGGCATAGAGAAAATCGTAATCCTGTGCCGGAATAACTCCTCCTGCTACGATCATAATGTCCTCGCGGCCCAGCTTTTTAAGCTCCTCCACCAGCTGCGGCAGCAGCGTTTTATGCCCCGCTGCCAGAGAGCTCATTCCGATAACATGGACGTCATTCTCTACGGCTTGCTCGGCTGCCTCGGCAGGAGTCTGGAACAGCGGGCCTATGTCCACGTCAAAGCCCAGGTCCGCAAAGGCGGTGGCAACTACCTTGGCACCCCTGTCATGGCCGTCCTGGCCCATTTTTGCCATGTATATACGGGGCCTGCGGCCTTCATTCATTTCAAATTTGTCCGCCAGCTCCTTGACTCTTTGTACTTCATCCCCCTGGGCATATTCTGAGCTGTATACCCCGGAAATGGATTTGATCACCGCCTGGTGCCTGCCTTTTATCTTTTCTATGGCATAGGATATCTCTCCCAGGCTGGCCCGGGCTCTTGCCGCTTCTACCGCAAGCTCCAGCAGGTTCCCCTCCCCGGTTTCCGTTGCTTTTGTTATTGCCTCCAGTGCCGCCTGTACCCTTGCCTCATCCCGGTTTGCCCTGAGCTTCTGCAGCCTCTTTATCTGGGCTTCCCGTACGGCGGTATTGTCAATTTCCAGTATCTTAATGGGATCTTCATGCTCCAGACGGTACTTGTTCACTCCTATTATCGCTTCCTTGCCGGAGTCTATTTTTGCCTGACGCCTTGCAGAACCCTCTTCTATACGCATCTTGGGCAGTCCGGTCTCTATTGCCTTTGCCATTCCGCCCAGCTCTTCCACCTCCTGTATATGGCCCCAGGCCTTCCTTGCCATCTCATGGGTCAGCCTTTCAACATAGTAGGACCCTCCCCAGGGATCGATGACCTTGCATATCATGGTCTCGTCCTGCAGGTAAAGCTGAGTATTCCTTGCAATACGGGCGGAAAAATCCGTAGGCAGTGCAATGGCTTCATCAAGGGCATTGGTATGCAGAGATTGGGTATGTCCCAGTGATGCCGCCATAGCTTCTATAAGAGTACGGGTCACATTGTTGAAGGGGTCCTGCTCCGTCAGCGACCAGCCTGAGGTCTGCGAGTGGGTACGGAGTGCCAGGGATTTCATATCCTTGGGGTCAAAACTGTTTACTATTTTTGCCCACAGCAACCTGGCGGCCCTCATTTTAGCTATCTCCATAAAGTAGTTCATACCCTGGGCCCAGAAAAAGGAGAGCCTTGGAGCAAAAGCATCGATATCGATTCCCGCTTTTATGCCGGCCCGGATGTAATTCAGCCCGTCCGCCAGGGTATATGCCAGTTCTATATCCGCAGTTGCTCCCGCTTCCTGCATATGGTAGCCGGATATGGATATGGAGTTGAATTTCGGCATATATTTGGAGGTATACTCGAAAATATCCGCGATGATACGCATGGATATCTCGGGAGGATAAATGTAGGTATTTCTCACCATGTACTCTTTTAATATATCATTCTGTATGGTACCCGAGAGCTTTTCCTTGGGAACGCCCTGCTCTTCTCCGGCAACGATATAGAAGGCCAGCACCGGTAAGACGGCACCGTTCATAGTCATGGAAACAGACATTTTATCCAGCGGGATGCCGTCAAAAAGAATATTCATATCCAGCATGGAATCAACGGCAACCCCGGCTTTGCCTACATCTCCCACCACTCTTTCATGGTCGGAATCATAGCCCCTGTGGGTTGCAAGGTCAAAGGCAATGGAAAGCCCCTTCTGGCCGGCAGCCAGGTTTCTTTTATAAAAGGCATTGCTTTCTTCGGCCGTCGAGAAGCCGGCATATTGCCGGACAGTCCAGGGCCTTGTAACGTACATGGTTGCGTAAGGTCCTCTCAGGTATGGAGGTATACCGGCTGTAAAGCCCAGATGCTCCAAATCGCAATATTCGCTTCCGGTATATAAGGCCTTCACATTTATTTGTTCATTGGTGATCCAATCACAGCTTTCCGGCATTTTCCCGGCAGAGGCTTTAAAAGCTCCCTCCCAGGCTTCCCGGGATATGCTTTCTGTCCGGGTATCCAGCTTCAGCTTTGTAAAGTCAGGACGATTAATCATTATTATCTATCTCCTTCTGAAGCCCCAGCAGGATATCATAGCAGTTGGCTCCTAAAAAAATGAATCTGTCTACACCTGCGGCCCTATATTCAGCCTCAAGCTCCTTTGGCGGCTTTCCGGCAAGGATCAGCTTCAGCTCCGGCTTTGCAGCTTTAATTTTTGTTGCAATTGCAGGAACAAGCTCGGGATAAGTATCGTCGGTGGAGCAGATAACGCCTATGTCTGCCGAGGAGGCCAATGCAGCTTCAACAGCTTCATCGGTGCTTTCAAAGCCGTTATTTTTCAACACCTCAAAGCCTCCTACCTCAAAGAAGCCTGTGGAAAAGTCCGCTCTTCCCTTATGCTGTGGAATGGGTCCCATATTGAGCAGGAATACCTTCAGTCCGTTTTTACGGCTTGCCCTGATTTCCTCCGACCGCATACGCAATTTTTCAAAGCGTTCAGCACCGCGCTGCTGCTTTACAGGCTCGATACGTTCTTCAGCTGCTGCTCCCCCCGAGGTTATTTCCGATATATCTCCCAGGGTAGCGCCGGCCAGTGCGGCTTCGATACCCTTTTCCACCAGGCCTTCAGCGGCAATATTCAATTCGATCAAAGCATCCTGGAGCATGAACATGTCCTTCGACAGCCTGTAATTTTGCACTTCCCTTATACGGAGCTTTTTGAGCCGATCATAGTCAGTGCTTGCAGCTGCCAGCTTTTCCTCCGATAGATTGGGATACATGTTTGTACCTACCCATACGTGGGTACGCTTGGCAATGGCTGCAAATTTCTCCTCGTATTTATCCTCGACGGCTTTTTGCAGCCTTCCTGCCTTCAATGCTGCATGAACCCCTCCCGAACCGCTGATTTCCTGAAAAAGGCTCCAGGCCTTTTCAGCAACCTGTTGGGTAAGGGCTTCGATATACCAGGAACCTCCTGCCGGATCTATAGGTTGTGTAAAATGGCATTCATCCTGGAGAATGCTTTGTACATTCCGTGATATCCTTCTGGAAAATTCATCAGCTTCCCGGATAGGCTCGTCAAATGAGGCCACATGCATGCTGTCCACCCCTCCTATAGCACCTGCAAATGCTTCGGAGGCATTCCTCAGCATATTGACATAAGGATCGTATACCGTCTTTGTCCATGAAGAGGTTTTTGCATGAATAAACATTTTCTGTGAAGCAGCATTGCCTCCAAAGGCTTTTACAATCTGGGACCAGAGCATTCTTGCAGCCCTCAGCTTAGCGATCTCCATGAAGAAATTTGAGCCCAGGGAAAAGGCAAAGGAGATTTTCCCGGCAATCCGTTCTATATCAAGGCCCCTTTCAAGCATCTCCCCAATATATTCAGCTCCCGTAGCAAGCGCATAGGCAAGCTCCTGTACCGAATCACCGCCGCCGCCATGATATACATGGCCTTCTACCAATATGGTCCTTAAGTCCGGGGCATTTTCAGCAGCCCAGCTTGTATGCTGCGCCATAAGCTCATAAGCCTTTTCCAGGGAAAGGGGAAGGGAGCCTTCTGCCGCCAGCTCACCTAAAGGATCTGAACCGATACAGCCTTTGAGCCCGGAAAACTCAAACCGGTTCTTTTTCATATAGGCGCCCAGCAGGGAAATAACGGGCAGCGGGTTGGAACCGGTATTTATATATAAAGGCAGTACTTCAAGGACGATATGCTTGAGCAGCATTTCCACATCCTCCAGTGTTGACAGGGACATTCCCCTTTTGCCTATAGGCAGCCCTTCACCCTCATCAGGGTCTATGCCGGTACGGGAAGCTTTGTCCAGCACGATGCCTATGGCGGTCTGGCCGCTGTACAGATCACGCAGGACGATTTCATTGAAGGTCTTGGGATGTCCCGCAGCAATCTCCTGGCAGATATCCCAGGGCTTTGTTATATACCCCTCTGCCCTTGTGCCCCTCACATAGGGCGGAAACCCGGGGTATGTGTCTTTAGCCGGAAGGTTTTCAAGGTCTGCCATGGTATATATCGGCTTCAGTTCAATGCCTTCATAGGTTTGGGTAAGCATTGCCTTTTCGTAGGGTTTTCCTTTAAGCAGCTCCACTGCCGCTTCCTTCCACTGGTCAAAGCTGCTCTTTTCAAATTCACTGAATAAAGAATCCTGATCGTTTTTCATCAATACACCTCATTTCCATTTATCTTATAACGCATTAGCAGAAAAAATAAGCCGGTACAGGCAAAATAAGAAATACATCTCACGATGTCTTTCTTTCGCTATGGAACCCTATGGTTCCCTTCGACGCTGCTCCGCAGCTGAGCACCCTCCTTTAACGTCAGGGGGCTTATCCCCCTTGCATCCCCCATTGTATAGGAAGTTTCACTTTCCTGTACAATAAAAAAGCACCCTCTTCTCAATAAGGATGCTGCAAGAATATAGATAGAACAATCGTCTATATTTCAGTCGCTCACCTCCCTATGCATCGTAGGTTTAATCGTGATTGCAAACAGGCGGGTGTCTGACTTTAAATTATCCGGGGATAATTTATTCACAGTGGCGGGACCGTTCCGGACTTTCACCGGCTTCCCCATTAAAGCAATCCATCCGTAGGATAGAAATGCTGCCTGATATAAATATTCTTTTTTCCCTTAAATTATATCCTTTTTAACAATACTGTGCAAGAGTTTGAGCATATTTGACGGAGATTGCATGAATTCCTGCAATAAAAGATTTCATTCATTTATTTACATTTATAAGAATATAAATAAATACACCTCCCGTGAATATTCAATAAGGTATATTGAACGCGCTTAAACCAATCTGTTGTGGCAGTATCCTGGTGTACCGCGCAAATTCAATGAAATCAAGGATATATTTACGCAAAATCCGGAGCATATGTGTAAAAGGTTTTTCGCGGAATATATGCACGGTGAATGAATGAAAAAAGTCAGCTTCCTCCGGGGTTCAATTTTAATGGCGGCAATAAACTTTTTCATAAGTATTGCCGGTTTCAGCTATGATGTTATGCTGTCAAAGCTTGTAAGGGCGGAGGGAATGGGTTTATTTCAGATGGCCATGCCTGTGCTTATGATCTTCCTGGTTGTTTCAACAGCCGGTATCCCAACAGCAATATCAAAGCTGGTAGCGGAATACGACTCAAAAAACGACTCTTTTGCCGTTGATAAAATTTTTAAGGCAGCCCTGTTGTTTACCCTGGTACTTTCGGCAGGTCTCAGCCTGACCCTTATCCTTACAGCCAGATACATAAGCCTTAATATATTTAAAAATCATACCCTCCTGCCGTGCCTTTACTTTCTTGCCCCGGCAATTTCAATTATTTCCATTACCTCTGCCATCAGAGGCTATTATTATGGTCTGAAGCTGATGGTTCTGGCCAGCGCTTCAGAGATCATCGAGCATGCCGCACGGTTCGTCATCATTCTAAGCTTTCTTCATTATATCTATCCCTCCAGGCCTGTCTATAACGCTATTATTGCCATCTGCGGCATCAGTATCGGAGAATTCTTCGACCTTTTGTGGCTTATCTCCATACAAAAGCGGCGTATAAAAAGGCCCTGTCCCTTTGCCCCGGCCCCGGTCAATACCATTACCATACTTATTCAACTGCTTAAAATTGCTGCCCCCTTAACTGTATCCAGCCTTTCAAACGTCTTGCTGCAATTTGCCAATGCGGTCCTGATACCCCAAAGGCTTATGGCTGCCGGTTATGCCGCGGATGAAGCCCTTGCAGTCTTCGGAAGGATGATGGGCATGGTCATGCCTTTGATTTTCCTTCCCTTCATTATTACCTCCGCAGTTGTCGTCAATATTATCCCCAATTTGTCGGAGCAGCTTTGTGCCAATAATTATAAAAATGCGGGTTATATTGTTTCCCTGGCGATGAAAATAACCTTTGCGGCTTCCATACCTCTTGCGGCATTGTATATTATTTTCCCGGACCCCCTGGCCCTCCTGCTGTATAACGATCCTGAGGCAGCCGGGCTGCTGCGTGTAATGGGAGGCAGCACAGTTTTCCTTGCCCTGCAGCATACCCTGTCAGGTATCCTGAATGCTTCAGGCAAGCAAATGGAAGCGGCCTCCCACCGCTTGGCGGGAATAATCCTCCAGTTGGCCGCAGTCAATTACCTTGTGGGCAATCCAGGCTTCGGGATATACGGTTATGCCGCAGGCTTCTTTTTGTATACTCTTGTAATATGCCTTCTGGATTTCTTCACCTTATGGAAAATGGAACCGGCACTCCTTAAAGCCCACGCTTTTACCCATTGAAGCAACAACAGCTTATTCCTGTGTGACTGCTTCTTTAATCGTCATATTGTACTGGCCCTTGTAATAGCCCTCCAGAGCTTCAAGCTCTCCTTCGATTTTCTCCCGTGCACTGTCCAGCCTGCCCGAATCCTTCATTTTCTGTGTTATATCCATGTGATCCTGATCCTCTACCTTGAGAATCTCCTTCTTTTCCAGGTCGTAATAATAGTAATAGGCTGAGCCCATTGCAGGAACATAATAATATTTTTCCAGGACATTTTTAAAATAGTCAAAGGTATAGTAATCTGCGGTTTCTCTTCCTTCAAGGTCGGTCTTTACAAATTTGGCATAACCCTCTCCGCCCTTTTTGACGGTAATCCTGAGCCCGCTGTTTTCAAAGGGACTGCTCTTTGTATCGGTATAAATGGTCAAACCGTCCTTTTGCTCTGCGGTCACTCCTTCGGGCAAGGCCGGGGCCGCTTTACCGGCACAGCCTGAAGCCGCACCTGCGGCCATGATTAATACAAGCAATAGTGCTAATACCCTTTTCATTTTTCCATCTCCTTTTTAATATACAAATATAATAAGGCTTTGTGTCCTTAATGCCGTTTATACTGTTTTAACCAGGCTTCTGACCTCTTCTTCAAGGCCTGTTTTTGATATGTTTTGCATTTTAACGTAATGGCTGTCCAATTTTTTTGACAGCTCCCTGGCAAAACCAAATTGAATATAGCTGTTTTCGGTGTCCAGTACCATACTCCTTATCCCCTCATTGCGTATTTTCTCTCCGAGGGTCAAGGCATCCTCAAAGGCATTTCCGCTGACCAGGGGTACATTTGCCTTGCCGTCGGACACCAGGACGAGATATTGAAGAGCTCCGGGATTTTTTGCCTTGTCTGCCTTCAGCAGCTCGTAGGCTTTATAAAGCCCTGCGGCCAAAGGTGTCCTGCCCCCCGTAGGCAGGCGGGCCAGCCGCTTTTCCGCCAGATCGACGCTTCTCGTTATGTTCAGCAGTATCTCCGCATGGTCATTTCTGAAGGCAATTATTCCTATGCTGTCCCGCTTCTGGTAAGCATCATTCAAAAGCGACAGCACCGCTCCCTTTACGGCACCCATCCGTTTCCTGGCACCCATGGAACCGCTTGCATCCACCGCAAAAAGAATTGTGGCTCCGGTTTGCCTCTCCCTTACCTTTTCCCTTATATCCTCACTCCGGATCAATATGGCCGGTTCTCCTGCTCCCCTGCCGCTCCGGCTGCAGGCCGCGATCCTTAAGGTTGGAGCCAGGGCAATATCCTGTACCCTTCCCCTTGGCAGCTTGTACCTTACATATCTGCCCTGCCTGCTGCCGGTCCTGACCTTGCTTCTTTTGCCCGTACCCTTTGCAGCCGCTTTCCTGTCTGCCTCCACCTTTATGGAAAGCTCACCGTTCCACTGTTCAATAGCTTCTATGCAATCCCGGGCCTCGCTGCTTTCAATAGAGTTTTCACCTTCGATGCCTTCTACCCGCTCCTCTCTCTTTTCCCCTTCCTCCGGCTGCCTGCCTTCGACGTTGTCCTGCTCTCCTTTACCGCTTTCCCTTGTGT
>JAEXXN010000063.1 GCA_023405875.1 Bacillota bacterium
CTTCTGTACTGAGTATCCCTAAGCAAAGGAGGCTGCCAGAAGTATACCGTTTTTTCACTGGAGGGTGAACCGTCCTTATTTATGTGTACGAATTCTCTTCCGCAGATATTTTCCGCCAGCTCCACCGGATTGGCTATTGTAGCAGAGCTGCACAGGAACTGGGGAGAGCTTTTGTAGTAGCTGCAGATCCTTCCCAGTCTTCTCATTATATTTGCCATATGGGAGCCAAAAGCACCCCTGTAGTAGTGCAGCTCATCTATAACGAGGAAATTCAGCCGCGAAAATATATGGTTGAAGCCGAATACGCTGTGGTTGCTCAAGAAAGAGGAATTGAGCATTTCAGGGTTTGTAAGTATTATATTTGCATTTTTTCTTATCCTTGACCTCTCGCTGGCCGGAGTGTCACCGTCATATATACCGGCCTGTATCCGCCTGGCTCCGAAGTATTCCAGCACCGGGACCAGATTCCTGTATTGATCATGGGCCAAAGCCTTTGTAGGGTATAGAAAAATAGCCCTGGCCCCCGGGTCCTCCAGAATCTTCTGCACCACAGGCAATAGGAAGCTCAAGGTCTTTCCGCTGGAGGTGGCGGTTGTGATCACTATATTCTTTCCCGCCAGAGCCTTCTCAAACATTTCTCCCTGGTGACAGTAGAGCTTTTCCATTCCCTGACTTTTTAGATATTCACACAGCTCCGGGGACAAAGCAGCCGGAAGCTCAGTCAGAATCGGCTCCCTTGCATTTATTGTCCTGGTCGCTACTATACGGTTGCTGAATTCACCCAGCTTTAAAAAATCCACAGCCAATCCCCCTATATTGGTTTAACTTGCTGTACCGGTTTATAACGGGTACAACAAGTTAAATTTATTCATTGGTACATAAACATATGTTCCCATTTCTATATCCATTTTATCAAATATCTATATATTTCGCACTAAACATTTTACATTACATAATAAGTAAATAAAAATGGAAGACCCCGCTCAGGGTCTTCCGCTTTATATAAACTTAAATTATTTTCCAGTTAATTATATCAGATAGCTTTTCAGGAATTCAGGCATTCCCTCCGGGCTTCTGCTGCAGCTTACGGTGAAATTTATTCCAAACCTTTCAGTTAGCTTTTCCAAGCTCTTTACAAATATTTCAAGACATTCGTCTTCAGCATTACTAACCATCTTCTGTCCATCGATAAATACATGTTCTATATCAAAATCCTGTGATATTACCCCACAGATAAAGCCATAGAAGGATTTCAGATTTTCCAGCTGAAACTCTCCTGTTTCAATAAGTCTTATGTTTCGGTTAAGGTCATAAATACGGTTTCTGTCTCTGTCGATATAAACAACATTACCATTGGATGTTCTGTCTGATTCATTAGCCATATCGATCATTCTTTTCGTTTTGCCTGAGCCTTTCACACCCAGAATAAACTTAACCATAATAATTACCCCCTTATTTGTTTTTGTGGTTGTATATGGAGATTAATATAAAGATACTATACTATTGGAGATTTTTCAATCTTTATATCGCTGAAAACTTTAAATATTCTGTTATTTTAAGAGTTTAGCAGAGGCTGCTTAACTATTTCATATATTCTTGGGGCAACTGTGCAAAATATGCTATATTTTGACGGATTTGCCTTCATCCAGAATATGATAAAATTTCAAAATATTCGTTTTCAATATTATAATTACTTTTTAGATGTTTATTATTCATTATGTTAAAAATATATTGTAAAAAGGCTTCTATTGAAGATCCCGACAGCCATATAAGCCTTTTGGGAACCCCTTCGGGTCAAGTTGAATATTAAGGCGATCTATAGTTTACTGCTTGTTCTAAAAAAACATTTTTTAGATTTTACCTTGAAAATTTATTAAAATAATTGTATATTATTTCTATTTACATAATATTGACATTTTAATACAATATACAACTATATGTCCTTGCAAGCCCCATATTCAGGCAGTATGAACAATCAAGCTTCCAATTTAAGTTTACAAAAAGCAGTACGCTGCTTCATCATATACCTTTACCGAGCTGCCTCTCCTGATGCAGAAGGCACAGCTCCCGGCACCGGGCACCGCTGATATTCAGCCTGCTGCGCAGTTGATGGAGCAGGACCTGTTACAGCTTTTGCCCCCGGTATCCAGGCATATCGGGGAGCAATTGCGCCGGTGTAATCGACGCATCATATACGGTACTGTTCCGTATAAGCCGTTAACGCCCTGACCGGCCTTCAAAGAGCTCAGCATTATGATACCGTAAAAGTAAAATGAAATGAACCATTGCCTATGGTTATGGGTTATTATACCAGCTTAGTATTTTTATGCATTCCCAGCCCATATACCCTTGTTTCACTATTGCAACATACTATATTAATTTCAAGTCTTCTGTGATATAATACAGACATTAATATTCAAAAATAATACTTTTATTTCATTTTTTATAGTTGAGGAGGTGGTGTCACATACATAATAGCGGCCTTGAAATAAAAAGTCCTCAGAAACATTGAGCACAAAGAGTTAATTTAAAATTACTCATTAAATATTAACAAATAGGAGGAGAATATATGTCAACTAAGATCAAAAACAGCCCTCTGGGAGAAAGCGGACTTAAGAGGGAGTTAGGGCTGGCGGCGGCAACAGCGATTGTTGTCGGAAACATGATTGGATCAGGAATATTTATGGCACCTCAGGGACTCGCAGCGGCATCAAATCCAAAAGCAGCAATGATAGCCTGGGTCATCACCTCAATAGGTTCAATTTTATTGGCTTTGAGCTTTGCAAAAATGAGCACGGCAATGCCCAGAACAGGCGGACCTATAGTATATTCAACAGCAGCCTTTGGTGAGTTTGCAGGCTTCCTTATCGCTTGGACCTACTGGATAGGTGCATGGGTTGGAAATGCTGCAATTATTACCGGTTTTATGAATTACTTCACTTACTTCTTCCCTGTGTTCGGAGAGAACAGACTTTTTGCATTCCTAATGTCATCAGCCGTATTATGGATATTCACCTGGATAAATGTCAAAGGTGTAAAGGGAGCAGGAATCGTTGGCATAGTTACTACAGTATGCAAGATCGTTCCACTGATAATATTTGCAGGAATTGCTGCAACAAAATTCAATGGAGCCAACTTCGCTACAGTGTCATCAGTTGAAGTTTCCACAATGGCAACAATCCCGGCTGCTGTAGGTATCACCCTCTGGTCCTTCATCGGACTTGAAAGTGCTACAGTACCTGCTGGAGAAATCAAGGATCCTGAAAGAAATATCAAACTAAGCACAATATACGGAACTATACTAACTGCAATCATTTATATAGTAATCAGTTTCCTTGCAATAGGCGCAATGCCTCAGGACAAACTGGCAGTATCCAATGCTCCTCTTGCTGATATTATAAACTATGCAATCGGCGGAACCTGGGGTGGAACTCTGATAGCTATCGGAGCAATAATTTCAACTCTCGGTGCTACATCAGGCTGGATACTGACAACAGCAAGAAGCTCATTTGCAGCGGCAGAAGATAAGTTCTTCCCTCAATTCTTTGCAAATGTACATCCGAAGTTCAAAACTCCTCATACTTCATTAATAGTAGCTGGCGTATGCGCAAATGTTCTTCTTATTATGAACTATGTAGGCACACTTACAGCTGCGTTCAACTTTATGCTTCTTCTGGCAACATTGGCATTTCTCCCGGCGTACTCCTTTACAGCTGCAGCTGAAATCCTCTTGTTGGTAAAGCATTCTGATGATTTCAACATCTGGAACTTTACAAAGAGCTCAATAATTGCGCTTCTCGCATTTGCATATTCAATTTATGCAATATACGGAACAGGTGCAACAGTTGTTATGTATGGCTTCCTGTTAATGCTTGTAGGAATACCGTTCTATGTTTATATGAAGCTTCAGAACAAGGCAAAAGGAATATAAGCCTATTCCTTAGCAATGGAGTATATTTTCGAGTCAGTTAATTGACTTTTTGTGCTAACACCACATAGTACAAAGTACTATGCTGTTGAATATTTATTTTATGTTTGTATTCAAGTTCATTTTGAACAAATGTTTAAGGCCTGTTGCTTTCGCAACAGGCCTATTATTTATTTTATCTATATTTCTATCTCTATCAATTCCTTTGAGAACTTGTTCAGCACTTCCACTCCTGTTTCCGTTACCATTACCAGGTCTTCTATCCTTACTCCGAATTTCCCGGGAAGGTATATACCCGGCTCTATGCTGAACACCATACCCGGCTGCAGCACTGTATCGCTTATATTTGATATGTACGGCTCCTCATGGACCTCCATGCCTATTCCATGTCCAGTCCTGTGTATGAAATAATCACCATAGCCCTTTTCAGCAATATAATTTCTAGCGGCAGCATCTATTTCACATGCCTTCATGCCGGGCTTTACAGCTTCAACAGCCTTGAGCTGACCGCCCTTGACCGCCTCATATACTTCTTTATACTCCTTTGATGCCTTACCCAGCATCACAGTCCTTGTCATGTCAGAGCAGTAGCCCTGGTACAACCCTCCGAAATCTATTACAACACTGTCTCCTGCATTCAGAAGCTTGTCTCCTGCCGTATAGTGAGGCAACGCACTGTTAGGCCCGGAACCGATTATTGTATCGAAGGAAGTACCCGACAACCCCTGCTTTTTCATCTCAGCTTCCAACAATTCACGGACCTCTGTCTCCTTCATTCCTGCCTTAATGCGCGGGATAACCTCTCCCAGAGCCTTTTCTGCAAGTCTGGAGGCCTCACGCATTTTTTCAGCTTCATCAGCGGATTTGTATTTTCTCAGCTCTCCGATAAGACCGGAAGCCTTGACAAACCTTGCCTGCCCAAAGGCTTCATATATCTTTTCAAAGGCATTGTACCACATGGTATCTTCGATCGCTATCACACTGCCGGCATATCCTTTTTCCCTGCATATTTCGTCAAGAATATCCTTTGGATCCTGGGAATCATCCCAGCATATGATCCGGTCAAATACGCCCTTTTCCTTTATCTCCTGCTCATACATCTTAGGAGCAATGAAAATAAGCTCTCCGTTTACATCGAGAACGGACACAAGCAGCCTTTCCCCTGGAAAAGTCCTGAAGCCGGTAGTGTAGAGCATATTCATGGCAGGGCTGAGAACCACTGCCTTGACCCCTTTTTCCCTCATCAGCTCTGTTATCCTTGTCTTCCTGGAAGCCAGAGCCATTAATTCTTCCGTTTTTTTCATCAGGTATTTACCTCCTCCGTTTTTATTGAAGTACAACCATAATTATTATAACGCATCAGAGAAAATTTTTCGACTGTAGAAAAATTTTCTTCCCGCTGCGCGTTTCAACGAAGCGGGAGATATACTCTCACCGCATGAAAAATGCGACATACCTTAAGTTGTAATAGGCTTTAGAGTGCAAGTGAAATATTATACCACAGCGAAGCTCCGAAACCAGAACTTCTAAGCTCATTCCGGGCAGCAGCAAAACTCGCTCCGCTCAAACAGTTGCTGCTGCTATTCCTCCATTTCACTAAGAAGTTCTATGGTTTCTCCGCAAGCTGCCGTATAACATTTCACCTACATTCCAAAGCCTACTATCATTAGCTTGTAACCTCAAAATCTACCTATAGAAATGAAGTATACGTAGGGAACGGTTCTAAACCGTTCCGCTTTTCTATTCCGCATTTTTCCACTTGTGCGACAGCCCCATGTTTATTACATCACATATTTACAATTGTTCGCTCGCTTGTAACATTCTTTTTCATCGAACATATTATGAAAATATATGTGTGCTTCCCCATGCAACTCAATAACTTTCGGGAGGTTAATAAAACATGAATCTTGGCATTGACGGAAGAGTAATTACCTGGCATATCGGCTCCGGCCTGGCAACCTATACCAACAACCTGCTGGAGAACCTCAACAGGCTGCAGCGGCTGAAAAATATTTTCCTGTTCTATCCCTATAAGGACAGGACGGACTGCTTTGATATAAATGAGATTCCCAGGAGCCTGCTTATTGGCGAAAGGCGCCTTGACTTCTGGCGTAATGTATATGAGCTTAAATGGGATACCAATTATCCCATTGATATCTTTCACAATACCGTCAATGGCATAGGACTCCCCAAGACGCTGCGGGGTGCAAAAATAATAACCCTTCATGATCTTATACCTTATATAATGCCTGAGACCGTCGATAGGCCCCACCTGGACTATACCCTGAGAAATACTCCGTTTATCCTGGAAGAGGCCTCCCATATAATCACTGTCTCTGACTATTCCAAGTCGGATATCCAGAAATATTTCGGGGTGGATGATGATAAGATAACAGTCACCCACCTTGCAGCAGATCCGATTTTCAAGCCCCTGAACAGGGATAATGCAAAAAGGGTCATATTCAACAAGTATGGAGTGGATAAGAAGTATATCCTCTATCTCGGAGGCTTCAGCCAGAGGAAAAATATCGCCAGATTGATAAAAGCCTTTAAAAAGGTTATACTGGAAAAAGAGGAAGTAATTAACCTTCTTATCCTGGGAGAGCATTCCAGATCATATAAATCCCTTTGGAAGCTCACCGAGGAACTGGAGCTCTGCGATTATGTAAAATTCCTCAACTTTGTTCCGACAGCCGATTTGCCATACTTTTATAACGGAGCGGAAGTATTCGTATATCCTTCACTTTATGAAGGCTTTGGCCTTCCTCCCCTGGAAGCCATGCAGTGCGGTACTCCTGTTGTTACTTCTATGGTGTCGTCGATACCCGAAATCGTAGGCGACGCCTGCCTGCTTGCAGACCCCTATTC
>JAEXXN010000069.1 GCA_023405875.1 Bacillota bacterium
GTACATAGCCGGCTGACGCCCTATGAAGCTCTGCAGCCGCTTTTATAGCCAGCTTCAGTTCATCCTCTCTTTTAAACCTGCATTCCCTGGCCTCAACCCAGTCCACCACATAGTAGACATGATTCCCATCAGGTATGCATATGCTTCCGTCAATTGCAGTGCTGTATGGTATAACACCCTGGTACCCCTTTTCTAACAGGTGGTTTACCGCCGAGTATATAAATAAGAAGAATCCTGTGCTCATGTGTGCCCTTTTCAGGCATTTTACCCCGCAGTCGGTTTCCAGCCTGCTGACATTTTTTATGCTCCGTATATCCTTGACCCTGAAACCGTAAGCTTCCTCTACAAGCTTTATATCCATACCATCCTCCATAATACCCAATACGGTTTTACAGCATTTATAACGCATCAATAGGAAAATTTTCTTGCCTCTGTGCGTTTCAACGAAGCGTGGGATAATTATTGCATCGTTATAATCATTATATGACAGGAAAAAAATTGTGTTACAGGTTTGGTCTCACTAATCAGTCACAGGTACAAGAGTAATTAAATATAATAGGTATTATGGGTATTCCTGATAGGCAGGCGCGAGATTCCGGGTTCGGGGGTTTAAGAATGGACTTCTAAGCCTTGTCCCGGCCTTCGTACCTCGTGCCTCGGAGCTCTAACCTGATGTTAATAGGAGTGAAATATATGCATATATGCATAGATACAAGGGGCGCAAAGCTTTACACCGGGACCGGCATAGGAACTTATACAGCCAGACTGCTGGAAAATATAATCAGTATGGACAGCCGCAACCGCTACAGTCTTTTCTGGCCCAATGACGGTTATGACTTTCTTTTGGGGAAGGATAATATCGATCTGACATTGTTTGGGGAAAAAAACAAAAAGTTCTGGGATGAAATGTTCCTGCCTGCCCAGGTGAAAAAAAGCAGCTGTGATATACTCCATATGCCCCAGAACGGACTGGGACTTCCCAGGTCAAAATACTGCTCCTATATTGCTACTGTCCATGACCTTATACCCTATGTCATGCCGGAAACCTGCGGAAAGAGCTATCTTGACAAATTTCTCGAGGAAATGCCCTACATACTGGAAAAATGCGATAGGATAATTACTGTGTCGAACTACTCCAAGCAGGATATCATAAAATATTTCAACCTTCCCGCCGACAAGGTGAGGGTCACTTACCTTGCTGCCGACAGCAGGTTCAGGCTGATGAATAAGGAAAAAGCCTGGGACTTCCTGAAAAAAGAATACAGCTATTCAAATGATTTCATATTATATCTGGGCGGCTTCAGCCCCAGAAAGAACGTTGACGGCTTGCTGGAGGCTTACAGTCGGCTGTATCGTGAGCTGCCCGGCTATTATGACCTGGTGCTGCTCGGAGCCTCCCGGGATAACCACTATGAGCTGAAGAAAAAGGTAGATGACATGGGGCTCAGCGACAGGGTGGTATTCGCGGGATATATACCTTATGAACACCTTCCCTACTTTTACAATTGCGCCACATTATTTGCGTATCCCTCCCTATATGAGGGGTTCGGCCTGCCCCCTCTGGAAGCTATGACCTGCGGAACTCCGACCATCACCACCAATGTGACCTCAATTCCGGAGGTGGTGGGAGACGGTGCGTTGCTTGTAGACCCTTATGATACGGATGAGCTTACCGACAAAATCTATCATACCGTTTCCGATTCAGGCTTCAGGGAGGAATTATCAGCCAGAGCCCTGAGAAGGGCTTATAACTTTTCATGGAAAAAAACAGTGATTGAGACGATAAAGGTATATGAAGAGGTGTATAATAATATATAAGGCGACGGGCTTTGGGGACCGGTTGCGTGTTACGCGTCGCACGCGGAACGTTTGGGTTGGAGCCTTGAAGGAAGAGTTGTGCATAAAGGTAGGGGCGGCCAATGACCGCCTGTATTGGAGGTTTATACAAATGAGAAGATATTATACTTCATTTATTATATTGATTCTTACTATATTGCTGTTTTCCGGCTGCGACAGAATCCAGAATACCCAAAGGGCCTTTGATATTCCTGAAGCAGAAAAGCTCCAGCAGCTTCTGGATGATATGTCTCAGGCAATTATAGAAAACAACAGGGAAACGATCAGCAGCAGTATTTCGGAAAGCTGCCCCGGACGCAAGCAGGAGCTTGAGTCCCTGGAAAAGCTTATTGACAGCTACCGTCCCGGCAGCTATTCCCAGATTATCGTCAGCGCAAGGAGGCTCAGGGACGGGGTTGTATGCACCGTCAACATAAGCTGGGAGGGTACCTCAGAAAATAAAAGCTTTGAAAACAGGATAATGAAAAACATATATTTCATTTATGAAAATACCGCCTGGAAGATAGGAGACCTCAACTACCATCCTTATGTAAGCCCCACTGTAATAGTCGGAAGCGAAAGCGAATTATATAACGCTGCCTACAGAATGAGCGAGACTCTGGCTTCAACCCTGCGCACAGACACTGAACATCTGCAAGCCTACGGGGATATTATACTGGTCGGAACGCCCTACGACAATGCTTCGATACTCGAGCTGGAGGAAAAGGGACTGACTGCAGCCAGGGTTACCGATGATTATCCCGGAAACGGTCTCGGCATTGTCCAGGTTTTATCAAATGTGGAAAATTACCGTCATGTGCTTGTAATTCAGGGGAATGAAAGCGAAACCGCAGAAAACGCAGTACATTTCATGACGCAATATATCAGGAACAACCCATACCTTAACCCCGGCGTCTATTTTATCGAAGAAAACCGTCTGAGAGCGGCTGCGCCTCTTGAACTGACAAGCCTGGTCACCCTTGACCCGGAAAAAGCCTCCCGGCGCCTTAAAGAGGTGCAAAAGCAGATGGAGGCCAACATAGCCGTAATGGAAGAAGAGCTTTCGGATGAGCTGGAACAGTTGAACAGAGAACAGCGGTATGC
>JAEXXN010000155.1 GCA_023405875.1 Bacillota bacterium
CGTCAAACGGATAGCAGGGCCTGGAGCAGTACAGGAAGCACCTGCCGGATGTAATAATAACAGATATCAGAATGCCCAAAAACGACGGACTTTGGCTGGTTGAAGAGGTCAGGAAGGAGAACAAGCATGCCAAAATACTGGTGCTTACCTGTTATGACGAGTTCTCCTATGCAAGGAAGGCGCTGAAATTCGGAGCAGATGATTACATTCTGAAATCGGAGGTGGAGGATGAAGAGCTGCTGGCAGTCATGCAATCAATCAAAAGGAAGATAGATGAGTATAACAAGAAAAGACACATACAGGTAAAGGACCTGATGAATATAAATTATGTCAAAAGATCAATTTTTGTTGATATGATAAAGTCGGATTTCAGGATGGATACGGATATGCTGGAGCGGTGCGGCAGCGTTGAATTTCCTGTAACGGATACAAGACTGGCCTTTGCCAGTGTTTCTATAGACGACAATGCAGAGCAAGGGGACAATGACCTTAATCCAACCAAGCAGACTGATAATGCGGCATTGAACCTTCTTACCGACTCGCTTACAGAAAAGGAGATAGAATTCCTTTTCATATACCGTGAAAAGGAGTATATATTCCTTCTGTCGTCGCCAGACCTCAGCGAAACTGAGATCAAGAGGATATTCGCTGCAGCGGCGGATTCGGTAAGGCAGTATTTTGACTGCTCGCTGAATATTGTCCATACGGAGATATTCGATACTATGGATAAGTGCAGGGATGTCTACAAGGACTTCCTGAACAAGTCGCAAATACTGTTTTATAAGGATGCCGCCTCCTCGTATTTATCGGGAGTAAACAGCATCAGCTTCTCTGAGCCCAACGTATACAGCCTGAAAAAGCAGCTTAACAGGAATATAATCGAAGCCATAGGGCGGGAGGCGGCTATGGAGGCAAAGTCATTGGTAAATGAAACCAGTCTCTATTTTGAGCAGAATAATGTGACTCCCGGCATAGTAAAGATATTCTATACAAATCTGACCGGCGACATATTCAGCAGCTATGGGCTTTTCCTGGAAAACAGCAAGCAGCTCCACAACCAGCAGTATTATCACTATCAGATAGAAAGCTCGGGACATATAAGGGATATCACAGAACTGCTGAACAGTTTTGTAGGCAAGGTCATAGAAGAGATACAGCATATGCGCTTCACCAATTCAAAGCTTCTGATAAATAAGGCGCTGAATTTTATAGATTGCCATTATGAGGAAAAGATATCCCTTGAGGATGTAGCCCGTGAGCTTCACCTGTCCAAGCAGTATTTATGCAATACCTTCAAAAAGGAGACCGGGGAGAACATGTCCCTGTATATAAACAAGCTGAGGATCGAAAAAGCCAAGAAGCTGCTGCTGGAATCGGATTTCAGGATTAAGGAGATATTTGAAGAGGTAGGCTACTCCAACCAGCAGTATTTCAGCAAGGTATTCAAGAAGATCACAGGTATGACCGTCATGGAGTACAAAGAAAACAAGCAGCCCAGGCAGGGCGCAAAGAAAGTAGAGCTTCAGTAGCAACTGAAAAGACAGGGAACGGTTCCAAACCGTTCTGCAGCTTACAGACCTTCCTAAAGAAAAAGGAAGGTCTGTTTTTTTACTCCAAAAACCAAAATATCTTAAAATAATACAAAAATATATTAATACGGTACAAAGCGTTTGTTGGTTGAGGTCGAATTCTGAATTTTTAAGTAATATTGTATGTAATTACAGTAACCTGGGACGTTTCTTTACCCGCCTCTATTTATTATCATGATAGTAGAAAGATACAAGGTCTGCAAATCAAAAATAAAAAGGGGAATCTGAAAGCTATGGATCAGGATATCAAATTAAGAGTTTCCAATGTTGAGAAGTCCTTTCCGGGAGTCAAGGCATTGGATAAGATTAATTTTGCTGTCAGAAAAGGCACGGTTCATGTCATATGTGGTGAGAACGGAGCAGGAAAATCCACATTGATGAAGGTCATCAACGGCATCTACAAGCAGGATTCAGGGCAGATATTAATTGACGGGAAGGTTGTAGAGATCAATAACCCGATCCAGGCAAGGAGCCTTGGAATATCAATGATTTTCCAGGAGCTCAACTATATACCCGAAATGACGATAGAAGAAAGCCTTTTTGTAGGCAACTGGCCGAGGGACAGGTACGGGAAGGTGGATTGGAAGGAAATAAGGAAGCGTACCCTGGAGCTGCTGGAGAAGGAAAAGCTCAGTTATGCGCCTGAAACAAAGCTCAAGGACCTGTCGGTTTCGGACATTCAGATGCTGGAAATATTGAAGGCTATTTCCTATAATTCGGATATCATAATCATGGACGAGCCCACTTCTGCCATAACCCAGAAGGAGGTAGAGGTTCTTTTCAATAAAATAAATGAGCTGAGGAAACGGGGTACAAGCATAATCTATATATCCCACAAGATGGATGAAATATTCAGGATAGCAGATGAAATTACGGTATTCAGAGATGGCAGTGTCGTGGATTCGAGACCGAAGGAAGCTTATGATATGGACACTGTGATCACCCAGATGGTAGGCAGGAAGCTGGAAGCTGTTTTCCAGAAGGAAAGCATAGAGCCGGGGGAACAGGTGCTCCAGGTAAAGTCTCTGACCGCTGCAAAGTTCTCAAATGTCAGCTTTGACATACGCAAAGGCGAGATCATAGGCTTTGCAGGACTTATGGGAGCAGGAAGGACAGAGGTGATGCGGGCCCTGTTCGGACTTGATCCTTATTATTCCGGAGAGATCATTATCAAGAACGAAAAGATAGATATAAGGAATGTAAGAAGCAGTATAGAAAAGAAAATGGTCATGCTTTCTGAGGACAGAAGACGTTTCGGCATTATTCCGGTGCGGAGCGTCAAGGAGAATGTTTCACTGTCCAGCCTGAAAAAATTCATATATGGCGGAAGGCTTCATGCTGAGGAAGAGAACCAAAAGATCCAGGAGGTCTGCAAAAGCATGAATGTCAAGACACCGACTTATGAAACCTCCATTGAGGCACTGAGCGGAGGGAACCAGCAGAAGGTAATACTTGCAAAGTGGATGGTTACCGACCCGGATATCCTTATAATGGACGAGCCGACCAGGGGTATAGACGTAGGGGCCAAGCATGAGATATATAAACTGATGACTACTCTGGCAAAGCAGGGTAAGGCTCTCATCATGGTATCCTCAGAGCTGCCCGAGCTCATAATGATGTGCGACAGGATATATGTAATGGCAAAGGGGAAGATAACCGGTATGCTTACCAGGGAGGAATTCACCCAGGAAAAGATAATGGAATACGCTACAGCGGTAAAAAGACAAGAGGGGGTAGAAATAGCGTGAGCACACTTAACAAGAACAAGCTATGGTCGGATATAAAAAGTAAATACAGCATATATTTCGTGCTGGCAGCCCTCTTTGTAATAAGCTGGCTTGCAAATGAAAACTTCGTATCCTTTGAGAATCTTACGAATATCTCGACACAGATAGCTGTCGGAACGATACTGGCCTTTGGACAGACCATCCATATAATCAGCGGTATGCTGGATTTGTCTTCCGGCTCGGTACTTGCACTGGCAGGAGTACTTTCAATATCGGTATACAAAATGACCGGCTCCCTTCTGGTAGCCTTTATAGTTGCAATAGTGACCGGTGTCGTATGTAATATACTGAACGGACTGATGGTTACCAAATTCAAGACACCTCCGTTCATAGCAACTCTGGCAATGATGACAATGGCCCGCGGTGCAGCGCTTATGTACACCAACGGGCAGAATATATACCAGATAGGTGATTACGTAGTGTTCGGACAGGGAAGGATATTGGGAATTCCGGCACCGGTAATCTTTATGATAGCGGTACTGCTGGTTACCTGGTACATTCTGAGGCATACGGTATTCGGCAGGTCAATATATGCCATCGGAGGAAATGAAGAAGCAGCCAATGCTTCAGGTATAAATGTAGATAAAATCAAGATGAGGGCCTTTATCCTCAATGGGATATTGGTCGGTATAGCAGGCGTATTGTTCATGTCCCGTGTTAACGGGGCGATGCCCAACGGAGCCATAGGTTATGAGTTCAAGGCTCTTACTGCGGCAGTCATCGGGGGTACAAGCTTTACCGGAGGCATAGGCACAGCGGCAGGAACTCTGGCCGGAGCCTTCATAGTAGGCTTTCTTGACAATATCATGGTCCTGGTGGGAGTCAACTCCTATCTTCAGCAGATTGTCAGGGGTGCCATCATAGCCCTTGCGGTTATTTACGACATCTGGGCAAAGACCAAGAGGACCAAGAGCAAGCTAGGAAGCCTGGAAGCGAAATGATCCAAATAAGTCTACAATAGAGAAATCTATTTAGAGAATAAAATTCAAGGGGGAAGAGATTTGAAAAAGTGGTTGGTAGTTGTTTTAATTGTATCACTCATGGCTACATTATTCACAGGTTGTAGTCAACCCGCACCGGCACCGGCGCCAGAAACTCCTGCAGCACCGGAAACAGGCGCAGAAAACAAGGTATACAGAGTAGCATATATTGCAAGAGCACAGGCAGACTCCTTTGCAGCATGGCTTGCAAATGCAGTTGTAGAAGAAGCCGGCAAATATGACAATATAAAATTGGACGTATTTGACGGACAGGCTTCTGACGACACAGAAAACGCTCTGATTGAGAATGCAATCACAAACAAGTATGACGCAATCATTATACAGCCGAACAACGGTGAAGCACAGAGACCCTATGCAGAAAAGGCTGTAGCAGCAGGTATAGTTACAATCACAACCAACGCCCGTATAAGCGGCATTGAAGGAGCATCTTCAGTTGATGCCGACCCATATGCCCAGGCAGCTGTCAATGCGCAGGTTGCAGTTTCACAGGTTCCCCAGAATGCCAACGTTGTTGTGCTGAAAGGACCTCCAGGAAACTTCCACGCTGATGCAAGACGTGAAAGCTGGCAGAAGGAATTCTTTGAAAAGAGGCCTGACGTAAAAATCGTCGGAGAAGAAATAGCCAACTGGAATAAGGATGAAGCAATGAACTATATGGAAACATGGGTTCAGGCAAACGACAAGATCGATGCTATCATAGCAATGAATGACAACATGGCAGCAGGTGCATTGGAGGTTATAAAAGACAATCCGAAGTTCAAGGACATACTCTCCTATGGTGTTGACGGAACAGCTGAAGCCTGCCTGCTCATCGAAAGCGGCAAAATGACTTCAACAAGCCTTCAGAGTGCATATGATCTTGCAACAGCGCTGCTTGATACAAGCAACAAGCTTCTTACAGGCCAGGAAAAGCAGATCGATATCGATATAGAATGCCCGTTGATAACAAAAGACAACGTTGCAAAGTATATTGAAATGCACAAGAAAGCCGGAGCTATAAAATAAACAAGAGTTATTGATAATAATAATATGCCTGATACGCGAATTGTACGATTCGCGTATCGGCATTTAAATAAATAGGAAGGGGTTATAACCATGGAAAATAAAGCGGTATTTATGCACGGCACCAACGAAATGGTATGGAAGGATATGCCTGTGCCGGCTCCTGGGGATAATGAAGTATTGGTAAAGATCGATGCAGTCGGCATCTGCGGCTCGGATGTACACTATTACCAGCATGGCAGAATAGGTGATTTTGTTGTTGAGGGCGATTTCATACTTGGTCATGAATGTGCCGGAGAGATTACGGCGGTCGGCAGCAAGGTTAAGAAGCTGGCAGTTGGAGACCGTGTGGCCCTTGAGCCGGGAAAGACCTGCGGCAAATGCGAGTTCTGCAAAAGCGGCAGATACAATCTCTGCCCTGATGTTGAATTTTTTGCAACACCGCCCTATCATGGGGTGTTTACCAATTATGTAACTCATCCGGAGGATATGTGCTTCAAGCTGCCTGAAAATGTATCCAATGTAGAGGGAGCGCTTGTGGAGCCTCTTGCGGTAGGCCTTCATGCATCGGAGCTGGGCGGCGTGAAGCTTGGAGATACTGTCGTAATATACGGTGCAGGCTGTATAGGACTTGTGACCTTACTGGCAAGCAAAGCCAGGGGGGCTTCAAAGATCATTGTTGCGGATGTCCTGGAAAACAGGCTGAAAATGGCTAAAAAGCTAGGAGCTACCCACGTGATCAACTCTATGGAAGAGGACGCGGTAAAAGCAATAGCGGATATTACTGACGGAAAGGGAGCAGAGGTGGTAATCGACGCAGCGGCTGCCGATGCCACTGTAAAGCAGACGGTCGATGTGCTGAAGGTTGGCGGTACCATAGTCCTTGTGGGAATGACGGCAAAGGATGAGGTATGCTTCAATTTCATGAAGCTGATGAGTAAGGAAGGCACCTTCAAGACGATTTTCCGCTACAGGAATCTTTACCCTGTCGCAATAAATGCCATTGCAAGCGGTACAATCAAGGTCAAGGATATAGTAAGTCATGAATTTGATTTTGAAAATACCAAGGAGGCCTTTGATTTCGTGGTTAACAATGCCAAGGACGTAGTAAAGGCAGTCATCAGGCTCAAATAGATCGGAGGAAGGTCAGATATGTATTATATAGGTATAGATATAGGAACGACCTCGGTAAAAATACTGGCCATAGATGAAAAGGGCAGTATCGTTAAAGCTGCCGTAAAGGACTATCCGATATTTTTCCCCAAGCCCCTCTGGTCGGAGCAAAACCCCGAGGATTGGGTGACACAGACTATTAACGGCCTTGCCGAGCTCCTGGAGGGTATGGACAAAGAAGAAGTAAAAGCCATAAGCTTCAGCGGGCAGATGCACGGGCTGGTTATACTTGATGCGCTGGACAGGGTGATAAGACCTGCAATTCTATGGAACGACCAGAGAACGGAAAAGGAATGCAGGTATCTTAATGATGAAATAGGCCGGGAGAAAATATCCCAATGGACAGGGAACCTTGCCCTTACAGGGTTTACTGCGCCAAAGCTTCTTTGGCTGAAGGAAAACGAACCCTCCAGCTTTGCCAGGATAAAAAAGGTCATGCTTCCGAAGGATTATGTTGCTTACAGGCTGTCAGGGGTATTTGCCACCGATATGTCGGATGCATCGGGAACCCTTTATCTGGATGTGAAAAACAGGAAATGGTCGGAGCCGATGCTTGACCTGCTTGAGATAACAGAAGGTCAGCTGCCTGATTTGTATGAATCCTATGAGACTGTGGGGTACATAAAAAAGGAGCTGGCAGACCAATTAGGGTTGAAGCCTGAAGTGAGGATAATAATAGGCGGCGGAGACCAGGCTGTCGCGGCTGTAGGCGGAGGGGTCACAGGCCCGGGAGCCTGCTCCCTGTCCCTGGGAACCTCAGGTGTAGTATTTGCAGCCACAGACAATTTTTTTGCAGATGCAAACAACAGCCTCCACTCTTTCTGCCATGCCAACGGCAAATATCATCAGATGGGCGTGACTCTGGCTGCGGCCGCATCCTTGAAATGGTGGGTGGAGGAAGTCAATAAATCCGGTGACTTTGATGGGTTGCTTAAGGAAGCGGAGGAGGCCCCCATAGCTGATAGTGTATTTTACCTGCCATATCTCATGGGAGAAAGAACACCCCACAATGATCCCTATTGCAGAGGCACCTTTATCGGCATGGACATGACGCACCGGAGAAAGCACCTGACCCGTGCGGTGCTGGAGGGCGTAGCATTTTCACTCAGGGACACCTTTGAAATAATGAAGGACATGGGTATAAGTATTCCTGTAATCAGCATAAACGGCGGAGGAGCAAAAAGCAGGCTTTGGTGTGAGATCATAGCAAATGTCCTCAATGTAAAGGTGGTAAAGCTGAACGCCAACGAGGGGCCTGCATACGGAGCTGCAATACTTGCAGCTGTCGGCTCAGGGCTGTTTCCCACTGTTGAAGCTGCCTGTGCTTCATTTATCAGAGTAAGTGAGAGCATTGAACCGGACAGGGAGAAGGCGGAGCTTTATAACAGCAAGTACAGCATATTTAAAGAAATATACCCTGCAACCAGGGAGCTTTTCAAAAGGCTGGCAGAGGTGAATAAGTAAATATCCGACCTGGCGCTATTTTCGCCAGGTTTAATTTTTATAATATAACGGGGCAAAATGGGTACCCGCCGCCTACAAGAGGTGGGTACCCATTTCGTTGTCCAACGAAATCTTGTTATAAACTATTGTTAAGATAATGTTAAATGTGAAAGAATTGTGAAAATAACTGGCAAACCATGAAGGATTTTTAATAAAGATATCGAATATTACATTTTAACAGGTAGAATAGCTTATAAATGGTACATAAGTATTATAATAATTAGGACGTAAGAACTATTGTTGAATTTGGGCGCTTATACAATAGTGACGTAGTGGCGCAACCGACTAAAGTGATATTAGTCGGTTTTTTTAACTAAAAATGCAGGCAGGTGATTTGATGAAGAAAAACCTGAAGCTGGGCGATATAATGGTAAATTCAGGGAGCTTGGGCCAGGAACAACTGGAGGAGGCAATCCATTTACAGAAATCCCAGAAAACAAAACGGCTTGGAGAAATACTGGTAGAGCTTGGCTATACAACTGAAGACGAAATACTGAAGGTCATAGAACAGCAGCTTAACATCCCTATAGTAGACCTGGCCGATTTCAATGTGGATATAAAGGCAACAGCACTGATTCCAGAGGTAATAGCCCGGAAATATGATCTGATACCCATAGCTATAGTTGATAATGAGCTGCTTGTTGCCATGAGCGATCCTCTCAACATATTCGCTATAGACGATATAAAGCTGATAACCGGAATGAGGGTAAAAATAGGCATAGCCGCCAAATCTGTCATAGGCAGGACTATCAACAAATACTATACCCAGGAAGGCAGCAAAAAGATAATAAAGGAATTTGAAGAAGAATTTGTGTCAGGCATACAGGCTGATATGGATGAGGAAGAGCTGTCCGATGTCAACAGTGCTCCGGTTGTAAAGCTTGTAAATACGATAATCAGTCAGGCCATGAGGAATAAGGCCAGTGATATACATATAGAGCCCTATGAGGAGATAATCCGGGTCAGGATAAGGATCGACGGAGATCTCCAGGAAATTATGAGCTTCAGCAAAAGAAGCCATATGGCGATAGTAACCAGAATAAAGATAATGGGAAAAATGGATATAGCAGAAAGAAGGCTTCCACAGGACGGCCGGGTTGAAATGGAGCTGGAGGGCAGGGATATTGATATGAGAATATCCTCACTGCCCACAGTCTATGGAGAGAAAATAGTAATAAGGCTTCTTGACAGGGATGGCTTCATGTTTTCCAAGGAAGACCTGGGATTTTCCGACCGTGATCTTAAGACCTTCAACAGGATAATACATCATCCCTATGGTATCATACTTGTTACAGGGCCTACCGGCAGCGGTAAAAGTACCACCCTGTACACTGTTCTGAAGGACCTCAACAAAGAAGAACAGAACATCATCACGGTGGAGGACCCTGTTGAATACAAGCTTCACGGCATCAACCAGGTACAGGTCAACAACAAGGCGGGACTTACCTTTGCCAACGGGCTCCGCTCGATACTGAGGCAGGACCCGGATATAATAATGGTAGGGGAGATAAGAGACTCAGAGACAGCAGAAATTGCGGTCAGGGCCTCCATAACAGGGCACCTGGTGCTGTCCACACTCCATACCAACGATACCGCTTCAACCATCGCAAGGCTGATAGATATGGGGATAGAGCCATATATGGTATCTACCTCTGTAATAGGCATAGTATCCCAGCGGCTTGTAAAAAGACTTTGCCCCAGCTGTAAAACGGCTTACCTGGCAGACGAGAAGGAAAAAGAAATCTTAGGCATGGAAAAGGACAGGGAATTGAAGCTGTATAAGCCAAGAGGCTGCAATAAATGCATAAAGGGCTACAGGGGAAGGATACCTGTTCATGAGGTCATGAGTATGGACGAGAATATAAGAAGGCTGATCGACAAAGGGTGCAGCACTGATGATATAAAGAGGCAGGCCATAAAGAACGGCATGACTACCTTGCAGGAAAGGGTGGCTTGTCTTGCTCTTGATGGCATAACCTCGGTGGAAGAGGTTTTAAGAATAGGTTATTCGGCTGATTAAATGCGTAGGAGGATGTCAATTGGATTTCTTTGAATTGATCAAGGACGGTACTGAAAAGAGAGCTTCAGATATTCATATAACCGTAGGTTTGCCGACTGTATACAGGATCAACGGAGACCTGGTGAAGCTCGATGGTACAATATATAACCCGGAAGCTACAGAAAAAATTGCAATGAGCATTCTGAATGACAATCAGAAGGAAGAGCTTAAGGAGAAGGGCGAGATCGATATTTCCTTTTCCATTCACGGAGTGAGCCGCTTCAGAATAAACATATTCAGACAGAGGGGCAGCTACTGCATGGCCATAAGGATAATACCCCTGAACATACCTACCATGGAAGAGCTTAGTCTCCCCCTTATAGTTAACGATCTGGCAAAGCTGCCCAGAGGGCTGATACTTGTCACCGGCCCTACAGGCAGCGGTAAGTCGACCAGTCTGGCCTATATGATAGACCTTATAAACAGCGAGAAGAAATATCACATCCTTACCCTGGAGGACCCTATAGAGTATCTGCACAGGCATAAGAAGAGCATAGTCAACCAGCGGGAAATGGGAAATGACTCCATGAGCTTCGCCAACAGCCTTAGGGCAGCTCTCCGTCAGGACCCGGATGTCATATTGGTAGGAGAGATGAGAGACCTGGAAACCATAAGTACAGCGCTGACCGCTGCCGAGACAGGCCATCTGGTACTGTCGACGCTGCATACTCTTGGTGCTGCCAATACGGTGGACAGGGTAATAGATGTATTTCCTCCCCATCAGCAGCATCAGATAAGGATACAGTTTGCCTCTGTAATACAGGCTATTATATCCCAGCAGCTTCTGCCAAGAGCAGACGGCAACGGACGCGTCTGTGCCTTTGAGGTCATGACAGCCACAGCAGCCACACGCAACCTCATAAGAGAAGGGAAAACACACCAGATAGATACTGCTGTCCAGACAGGAAGCAAATTCGGAATGCAGACTCTTGACTCCTCAATGATCAGTCTGTACAGAAGAGGCTTGATCAGTGAAGAGACACTGATATCCCAGAGTATAAATCCTGAAATGATAAGACTATAAATACTACAGATGGTCTGTAACGCTGCTATTTAGGGTATGCAGACCACAAATCAATGAAGTAGCTTTGTAACGCTTTGAATAAAACTATAAAATTGAAGCGGTACAAACTACTAACAGGCGGTGTTATTATGCAATTCAAATACAGGGCGGTAACCGGAAGCGGTCAGATAGTTGAAGGACTGCAGGATGCAAAGGATGAGAAGGAGCTCGTTGCGATACTGAAGGGCAGCAGCTATATGCCCATATCGGTGGAGCAGACAGCGGGCAGCGGCGGCAGCATGGAAATTTCCTTTGCCAGGGTGAAGAAGAAGGATATGGCTGTGTTCTGCCGGCAGTTCCATACCATGCTCCACGCCGGAGTAAGTGTCGTAAGAAGCCTGGATATACTGGAAAGGCAGACAGAAAACAAGCTGCTGAAGAAAGCCATTGCCAATGTATATGATAATGTCCAGAAGGGCCTGACCCTCTCTGAGGCCTTGAAGGAAAACTGCAGGGTGTTTCCTGCGATCCTTATAAGCATGGTGGAGGCGGGAGAGGTAAGCGGAAGCCTTGATACCATAATGGAGAGGATGTCTGTACATTTTGAAAAGGAATTTAAGATAGACAATAAAATCAAGGGTGCCATGATATACCCGATCATGCTCGCCTGTATTGCAACTGCGGTGGTAGTGTTCATGATGGTTGCCGTAATGCCAACCTTTGTAGGAATGTTTGAAAGCAGCGGGGTAGAGCTGCCGGCACCTACAAGGCTGCTGCTGGCCATAAGCCATTCCATCACGCATCAGTGGTATATGTACATGCTGGTAATTGCGGCAACGGCTTTGGGCATCAGGTACTTTGGCAGGACGGAATACGGAGGCATGCTTTTCGATACCTGGAGGCTCCGGCTTCCTGTTATAAAGAATACAAATGTCAAAATCGCCACCTCAAAATTCAACAGGACCCTGTCCACTATACTGTCCAGCGG
>JAEXXN010000176.1 GCA_023405875.1 Bacillota bacterium
GGCTATGTACCGATGCCCGGCGGAGATGCCTCTGTAAGGGAAGCCTGGAAATCCGCTGCTGCATATTTGTATTCCGCAGGGCTGGAAGCACATATAAGGGATGAACGCTGGGGACTGCTGAGGAGCGCTCTTGAGAAGCGGGTAAACACCGTTGATTCCTCCAGCATGGGAAGACTTTTTGATGCAGTGAGCTCAATACTCGATATCAGCCAGATGGCCGCCTATGAGGGAGAAAGTGCAATACTGCTGGAAAACAGGGCGGCAGAATATATGAAGCAAGGCAGGCACAGGGATATAAACGGCTATGGCTTTGATATAGAAGCAATAAAGGGAGTTTATAGCATAAATATAATGGATTGCATCAGGGAAATATTGGATAACAAGCTTTGCAAAGGAAATACTGCTGAAATCGCTTACAGATTCCACCGGACGGTGGCTGAATTCACAGCAGAAGCCTGCCGTTTGCTCCGTGACGGCTGCGGCATAAACAAGGTGGCGATGAGCGGCGGAGTATTCCAGAACGGAGTGCTTTTCCCTATGATTATCAGGGAACTGAAGCACAATGGCTTTGAAGTGTTTTACAATACAGCGGTTCCGCCTAATGACGGAGGAATAGCATTAGGCCAGGCCTTTGCAGGTATTTACCAGACCCCCTGAAGGGACTTGATAAAACGCTCGCGGCGCGCTGCACGGGAAATGTGTAAGGAAGGCGGTTATGCCGCCTGTATTCCGGCGCACAATTGGCGCCAGCGCTCATTGAAGGAGAGGTGTGATAAAAATGTGTGTTGCTGTACCCGGCAAAGTGATTGAAATAAATGGAGCTTCCGGCAAGGTGGATTTCGGAGGGAACACTCTTAATATCAACCTGGGGCTTGTAAATGCGGCGGTAGGGGATTATGTCCTCGTACATGCGGGATGTGCCCTTGAAGTAGTGGATAAGGACCAGGCGGATGAGCTTATAAAGCTTTTTCAGGAGCTGCAGGAGGCATTGAATGAATAATATAAATGAAATCATAGCCTTCCTGCGGGCTTATGACGGTCCTGAGCTGAGGCTTATGGAGGTGTGCGGCACTCATACCGACAGTATTTTCAAGAATGGTATCAGGAGCCTCATTTCTCCGAGGATAAAGCTGATTTCCGGTCCCGGCTGCCCGGTATGTGTGACTCCAGCCGCATATATCGACAAGGTCTGCCGGCTGGCAAGGACTGAAGGCTATAGAGTATACACCTTCGGGGACATGCTGCGGGTCGCAGGGACTGAAGGCTCTCTTGCCTCCGCAAAGGCGGTTGGGGGAGAGGTCAGGATGATGTATTCCCCGATGGAGCTGCTGGATAATGCGGCCCGGGAAAGGGAAACCATACATGTTGCCGCTGCGGTGGGCTTTGAAACCACAATACCCGTTTATGCGCTGCTTATAGAAAAATGCCGGGAGATGGGACTTGACAATATAAGGCTGGTGACTTCACTGAAAAGCATTTTCCCGGCTCTGGAGCATATATGCAGCTCGAGCAACCGGATCGACGGCTTCATAAGCCCCGGCCATGTAAGCGTGATTACTGGAGAAGCGGCTTATGCGGAGCTGGCTGAAAAGTACAGGAAGCCTTTTGCGATCTCCGGCTTCAAGGCGGAGCATATACTGCTTTCCATTTACGACCTGGTAAGGCAGACAGCACAGCAGGGCGCTCAGGTCCACAACCTTTACGGGAGCGTTGTGCGGCAGGGCGGCAATCCCAGGGCTGCTGAAATGATAAGCAGGTATTTTGAAAGGTCGGATGCTGTATGGAGAGGAATAGGAAAAATAGAGGGCTCAGGCTTCCGGTTGAGGGAGGCCTATGGGGACCTTGATATAAAATATGACGATACTGTGGAAGAAAAGCTTTCCAACGGCTGCAGCTGCGCCGATGTGATAATGGGGAAGCTCAACCCTGATGAATGCAGGATGTTCGGAAAAGCATGCAATCCGCAGAACCCGATGGGGCCTTGCATGGTGTCGGCAGAAGGGTCTTGCGGAGTTTGGTTTAAGTATAGAGGTGATAAATAATATGAAAATAGAGATGGCTCACGGGAGCGGCGGGAAGGCCACTACTGAGTTGATAGGGAGCATATTTGCCAGATATTTTAAGAATGATATACTGGATAGAATGGAGGATGCGGCGGTATTGGAGCTGGACAGCTCCAGGATAGCATTTACAACCGATTCCTTTGTGGTAAAGCCCCTGTTTTTCAAGGGCGGGGATATAGGCAGGCTTTCTGTATGCGGTACGGTAAACGACCTTCTGATGATGGGAGCCAGGCCCAAATATCTGACCTGCGGGTTCATTCTGGAGGAAGGCCTGGAGCTTGCCGAGCTGGACAGGATAGTGTGCTCCATGAGGCAGGCGGCAGATGAAGCAGGAGTGATAATAGCAGCCGGGGATACCAAGGTTGTGGAAGGCAGCGGCGGGCTGTATATAAATACTTCGGGAATAGGAGAATTGGATAAGGGGACCAATATAAGCTCACGGAATGTAAGACCGGGAGATGCGGTCATATTAAGCGGCAGCCTCGGCAATCACCATGCCTGTATACTGTCTCAAAGGATGGGGATAAGCAATGATATACAAAGCGATTGTGCTCCCTTGAAGGATATGGTGGAAAGGCTGCTTTCAGCCGGCATTGAGGTAAGGGCCATGAGGGATGTCACAAGGGGGGGCCTGGCAACGGTATTGAATGAAATAGCCGAAAGCTCATCGGTTTCAATGGAAATACAGGAGGACAGCCTTGTTGTGGACGAAGCTGTAAAAAGCTTCTGCGGAATACTGGGGCTTGATCCCCTGTATATGGGAAATGAGGGCAAAATGGTCTGTATAGTCCCAGGAGAGGATGCCTCCAAAGCATTGGATATAATAAGAGGGAGCAGGTATGGGGAAAAGGCTGCAATAATAGCAAGGGCGGAAAAGGCAGGCAGCGCAAAGGTTACGGTGACCACAAGCCTGGGAGGCAGGCGGATAGTCGATGTGCTCATGGGAGAAGGCCTTCCAAGAATATGCTGACACAAATTTTTTCTTGACTAATAGAATGTTATTGAATAAAATAAACTATATTGAACCCGTTTAAGATATTGTACGGGGTACAGGGCCAATTTAATAAAATTAAAGCTTAATATTATTCGATGATCCGGAAAAGTAAGGGAGAGCTGTTATTTGGAAGAGAGCCTGGGCAAGGTGGGAGCCGGGCAGTAGCGGCGCCATGAAAAGAGCCGGTGAGATTCCGGTCAAAAGAGCTACTGCTTCCAGTAAACCGGGCGTATGCCTGCGATAAAGGCTTGAGAGGACTGTTGTCAGGGGTACTGTATCCGGCAACCGGTCAATTAGAGTGGTAACGCGGTAACTCCGTCTCTTTGCTGGGACGGGGTTTTTTATTTAGGAAAAATTCTTCGGAGGCAAGCTTAATTATACGCGCAACTCAAAACGCGTAACGCGAAACCGGATTAATGTATATTAACAAGGAAGCTCCTTGGTATGATATATTTCTTATACTTGGCAAATAATAAGATAATCGGAGGGATATGTATGGATTTTAAAGTGGAAATAGCGAAGAAAATATGTACGCTGGTTGATATGGAGCTTGATAAGGTCATAGACCTTATTGAGATACCGCCCCAATCCAATATGGGGGATTATGCCTTTCCCTGCTTCCAGCTGGCAAAGGTGATGAGAAAGTCTCCCAACATGATCGCTGCGGAGCTCTCAGAGAAGCTTCAGGCCGACAGCATATTGGAGAGGGCGGAAGGAGCAGGGGGGTACCTGAACTTCTTCATTAATAAAAAGGAATATATAAAGCAGATGGTGGAAGAAGTGCTGGAAAAGGGAAATAG